>NZ_JBSGTG010000016.1:0-23529 GCF_053607285.1 Streptomyces sp. NPDC055140
ATCGGCCCCGCCTGGGACTCCCTGCTCGCCAAACTGATCGTCACCGGCGCCACCCGCGAACAGGCCCTGCAGCGCGCCGCCCGCGCCCTGGCCGAGTTCGAGGTCGAAGGCATGGCCACCGCCATCCCCTTCCACCGCGCCGTCGTCACCGACCCGGCCTTCACCAGCAACCCGTTCACCATCCACACCCGCTGGATCGAAACCGAGTTCGTCAACGAGATCAAGCCCTTCGCCGCGACCCCCGACACCGACACCGACGAGGAAGCCGGCCGCGAGACCGTCGTCGTCGAGGTCGGCGGCAAACGCCTCGAGGTGTCCCTCCCGGTCTCGCTGGGCATGTCCCTGGCCCGCACCGGCCTCGCCGCCGGCGCCAAGCCCAAACGACGCGCCGCGAAGAAGTCCGGTCCCGCCGCCTCCGGCGACACCCTCGCCTCCCCCATGCAGGGCACCATCGTCAAGATCGCCGTCGAGGAAGGCCAGGAAGTCAAGGAAGGCGACCTCGTCGTCGTCCTCGAAGCCATGAAGATGGAACAGCCCCTCAACGCCCACCGCGCCGGCATCATCAAGGGCCTCAACGCCGAGATCGGCGCCTCCATCACCTCCGGCGCCACCATCTGCGAGATCAAGGACTGACCCTGATCTGCGGTCAGAGGACCTGACGCGAACGCCCGGCGGACCGGAACACGGTCCACCGGGCGTTCGCGTTTTTTCGGTCCGTGGTCCGGCTGTCGTGCGATCAGGCATCCTGGAGAGCGCGCGCACGACCAGGGAGGACCGATGACGACCGGCACGGACCAGACGGACCGGCCCCGCCCGGCCCCTTCCGTACGCCCCATGCGGGCCGACGCACGCCGGAACTACGAGCGGCTGCTCGCGGAGGCGCGTACGGCGTTCGCGGAGCACGGCACGGGCGCGTCCCTGGAGGACGTGGCGCGACGCGCGGGCGTCGGCATCGGGACGCTCTACCGGCACTTCCCGAACCGGCACGCGCTGATGAGCGCGGTCTTCGAGGACGCGGTGAACGATCTGCTGGCGCGCTCGCGGGCGCTGCTCGCGGACCCGCAGCCATGCTCGGCGCTGGTGGCATGGCTGCGCGACATCATCACTCATGCGGGTGAGTACCGCGGGCTCTCACGGGCCCTCATGTCGGCGTCGCACGACGCCAGTTCGGCCCTTTCGCGGTGCAGTACGCCGATGCGCGAGGCGGGCCAGGCCCTGCTGTCCAGGGCGCAGCGGGCGGGTGCCGTGCGCGCGGACGTGTCGATCGGCGATCTGCTTCAGCTGACCAACGCGATCGCGCTGGCCGCGGAGGAGACCCCGGACGACCCGGAGCTGGCGGATCGTTTGCTCCGACTGACGCTGCGAGGCATCACCGCGGGCTAGCGACCGTCCGACGGCAACCCGCAGCCGTACGGAGAAAGCTCCACACCGGGCTCGGCCGCGCCCGGAGTGCTGCTCAGCGCCGCCGGAGGTCGGCCACCCTTGCCGCGCGCTCAGGGGGTGCCTGGTCGAGGGCGGAAGCGCTGCGCAGCTGGGGGCCGCCCGGGAGCTGGGTGCGGCGCTGGCCCGGCAGAGGTACGTCCCGGCGCGTCTGCCGCGTCGGGACGGGATCTCCCCCCGCCGGCCCGGTTCCGGTCGCCGAGGCTCCGGCGATCGCGATCTGCACCCCCTGGTCGGCGAGTGCCTGGAGTTCGGTGACGGCGCGGTCGTCATGGGCGGGCGGTTCGTCCGTCACGAGGCGCGTGATCACATCGGTCGGCACCGTCTGGAACATCGTGTCGGTGCCGAGTTTGGAGTGGTCGGCGAGGACGACGACCTCAGCGGCGGCCTGCACCAGCGCGCGGTCGACGGAGGCCGACAGCATGTTGGACGTGGAGAGGCCGCGTTCGGCGGTCAGACCACTGCCGGAGAGGAAGGCGCGGGAGACTCTGAGTCCCTGGAGGGACTGCTCGGCCCCGCTGCCCACGAGTGCGTAGTTGGAACCGCGCAGAGTGCCGCCCGTCATGACGACCTCGACCCTGTTGGCATGGGCCAATGCCTGTGCCACCAGAAGGGAGTTGGTGACGACGGTCAACCCGGGCACCCGCGCGAGCCGGCGTGCCAGCTCCTGCGTGGTCGTACCCGCCCCCACCACAATGGCTTCGCCTTCTTCGACGAGGCCCGCGGCGAGGTCGGCGATGGCCGTCTTCTCTGCGGTCGCGAGATGTGATTTCTGCGGAAAGCCGGACTCCCGCGTGAATCCGCCCGGCAATACCGCACCGCCATGCCGGCGGTCGAGGAGTCCTTCTGCCTCCAGTGCGCGCACGTCCCGCCGTACGGTCACTTCGGAGGTCTGGACGACGCGGGCGAGCTCCCGGAGCGATACCGCTCCATTGGCCCGCACCATTTCGAGGATCAATTGACGACGTTCTGCAGCGAACACGAAACTGACAGTAACCCCAACGACCGTCTGCTTTCAGCAGTTTGCGCCGAATAACAGAAGTTGTTCGCAAGGAACGACAGGAAGTGGTATAGACGCCTATCTCCCGCGCCTATGTCCACCGCACGGGCAGCAACAGGCGGTGACCTGCGGGAAGTTGATCGTGTCCGGCGAAATCGCGGCCGTCAGGCTTCGTCGGCCGTCTTCCGCGTGTGCAGCTGACGCGCCACCTCGGCGATCGAGCCCGAAAGTGACGGGTACACGGTGAACGCCTTCGCGATCTGCTCGACCGTCAGGTTGTTGTCGACCGCGATCGAGATGGGATGGATCAGTTCGCTCGCGCGCGGGGCGACGACCACGCCGCCCACCACGATGCCCGTGCCGGGCCGGCAGAAGATCTTGACGAAGCCGTCGCGGATGCCCTGCATCTTGGCGCGCGGGTTGCGCAGCAGCGGCAGCTTCACCCCGCGGGCGTCGATCTTCCCGGCGTCGACGTCGGCCTGCGTATAGCCGACCGTGGCGATCTCGGGGTCGGTGAAGACGTTCGAGGAGACCGTCTTGAGGTTCAGCGGCGCCACCGCGTCGCCGAGGAAGTGGTAGACGGCGATGCGGCCCTGCATGGCGGCCACGGAGGCGAGCGCGAAGACGCCGGTCACGTCACCGGCGGCGTACACGCCGGGAGCGGTGGTCCTGGAGACCTTGTCGGTCCAGATGTGCCCGGAGTCCTTGAGCTTGACCCCGGCCTCCTCGAGGCCCATCCCGCTGCTGTTCGGGATGGCGCCGACGGCCATCAGGCAGTGGGTGCCGGAGATGACGCGGCCGTCGGAGAGGGTGACCTCGACGCGCTCACCGACGCGCTTGGCGGACTGGGCGCGCGAGCGGGCCATGACGTTCATGCCGCGGCGGCGGAAGACGTCCTCGAGGACAGCGGCGGCGTCCGGGTCCTCACCGGGCAGGACGCGGTCGCGGCTGGACACGAGCGTGACGCGGGAGCCGAGGGCCTGGTAGGCGCCGGCGAACTCGGCGCCGGTGACACCGGAGCCGACCACGATGAGCTCTTCGGGGAGTTCGTCGAGGTCGTAGACCTGGGTCCAGTTGAGGATGCGCTCGCCGTCGGGCTGGGCGTCGGGCACCTCGCGCGGGTGACCGCCGGTGGCGATCAGGACGGCGTCGGCGGTGAGGGTCTCCTCGGTGCCGTCGGCGGTGCGCACGACGACCTTGCGGGAGCCGTCGGCGGCCTGCTGGCCCTCCAGACGGCCGCGGCCGCGCATCACGCGGGCGCCGGCCCGGGTGACGGACGCGGTGATGTCGTGGGACTGGGCGAGCGCGAGGCGCTTCACACGCCGGTTGACCTTGCCGAGATCCACACCGACGACCCGCGCGGGGCTGTCGATGTGCGGGGTGTCATCGGCGACGATGATCCCCAGCTCCTCGTACGACGAGTCGAAGGTGGTCATCACCTCGGCCGTCGCGATCAGGGTCTTGGACGGGACGCAGTCGGTGAGCACCGACGCCCCGCCCAGGCCGTCGCAGTCGACGACGGTCACCTCCGCGCCGAGCTGGGCAGCCACGAGGGCCGCCTCATATCCGCCAGGTCCGCCACCGATGATCACGATCCGAGTCACGTACTCCATTGTCCCGCACGCTTCAAGTGCTTTCGCCCCGGGGGCCTCCGTCCGTGCGCATCCCACGTCGGAGGGGCTTCTGTTACAGGAGAGACCCCGGCCACACCTGCCGTACCCTCGACCACATGTCGCTCTACGCCGCATACGCCGGCAATCTCGACGCGCGGCTGATGACGCGCCGCGCACCGCACTCGCCGATGCGCGCGACGGGCTGGCTCAGCGGCTGGCGGCTGACGTTCGGGGGCGAGCACATGGGCTGGGAAGGCGCGCTCGCGACCCTGGTCGAGGCGCCCCGCTCGCAGGTCTTCGTCGCGCTGTACGACATCGCGCCGATGGACGAGGACTCCATGGACCGCTGGGAGGGCGTGGGGCTCGACATCTACCGGCGCATGCGCGTGCGCGTGGACACGCTGGAGGGCGAGGAACCCGCCTGGGTGTACGTGCTCAACGGGTACGAGGGCGGGTTCCCCTCGGCCCGCTATCTCGGCGAGCTGGCGGACGCGGCGGAATCGGCCGGAGCCCCGCACGACTACGTGATGGAACTGCGCAAGCGCCCCTGCTGAGCAGGCTTCGTCGGAAACGACAACACAACGATCCCATTCCCGTGAGGTCTGTCATCTACGCGCGTAGGACCGAACCGGCTACTCTCGATCGCGTGAACGCATCTGTTACTCCGGACAACATCCAGGGCGCCGCCGGATTCGATCCCCGGGTCACCGCCGACGCCGCCGCCACGCGCCTGCGCGAGCTCACCGGCGCCGACACCCACGACGTCGCCCTCGTGATGGGCTCCGGCTGGGCACCGGCCGTGGACGCCCTCGGCACCCCCGAAGCCGAGTTCCCCGTCACCGAGCTGCCCGGTTTCCCGCCGCCGGCCGTCGAGGGCCACGGCGGAAAGATCCGCTCGTACAAGATCGGTGACAAGCGCACCCTCGTCTTCCTCGGCCGCACGCACTACTACGAGGGCCGCGGTGTCGCGTCCGTCGCGCACGGCGTCCGCACCGCCGTCGCCGCGGGCTGCAAGACCATCGTCCTGACCAACGGCTGCGGCGGTCTGCGCGCGGGCATGCGCCCCGGTCAGCCGGTGCTGATCAGCGACCACCTGAACCTGACGGCGACGTCGCCGATCGTGGGCGCGAACTTCGTCGACCTCACCGACCTGTACTCCCCGCGCCTGCGCGCCCTGTGCAAGGAGATCGACCCCTCCCTCGAGGAGGGCGTCTACGCGCAGTTCCCCGGCCCGCACTACGAGACCCCGGCCGAGATCCGCATGGCCCGCACGATCGGCGCGGACCTCGTCGGCATGTCGACGGTCCTCGAGGCCATCGCGGCCCGCGAGGCGGGCGCCGAGGTGCTCGGCATCTCCCTCGTCACGAACCTGGCGGCGGGCATGACGGGCGAGCCCCTCAACCACGAAGAGGTGCTCCAGGCCGGCCGCGACTCCGCCACCCGCATGGGCGAGCTCCTCGGCAAGGTCCTGGGCCGCATCTGATCCCGTAGAGACACGCGAGAGGCTGGACGAACCGTGACCTTGCAGGACACCGAACTGCTCGCCAGGGCCGAGGCCTGGCTGGCCGAGGACCCCGACCCGGAGACCCGCGAGGAGCTGGCGAAGCTCATCGAGAGCGCCGACACCCAGGCGCTCGCCGAGCGCTTCGCCGGCACGCTCCAGTTCGGCACCGCGGGTCTGCGCGGCGAGCTCGGCGCGGGCCCCATGCGGATGAACCGCTCCGTCGTCATCCGCGCGGCGGCGGGCCTCGCCGCGTATCTCAAGAGCAAGGGCGAGGCGGGCGGGCTCGTCGTCGTCGGATACGACGCGCGCCACAAGTCGTCGGACTTCGCGCGGGACACGGCGGCCGTCATGACGGGCGCCGGCCTGCGCGCCGCGGTGCTGCCGCGCCCGCTGCCCACCCCGGTCCTCGCCTTCGCCATACGGCACCTGGGCGCGGTCGCGGGCGTGGAGGTCACGGCCAGCCACAACCCGCCCCGTGACAACGGCTACAAGGTCTACCTCGGCGACGGCTCCCAGATCGTGCCGCCCGCGGACGCCGAGATCGCGGCCGAGATCGAAGCGATCCGCGCCCTCCACGACGTACCCCGCCCGGACTCCGGCTGGGAAACGCTCGACGAGGACGTCCTGGAGGCCTACCTGGTCCGCACGGACGCGGTCCTGGCCCCGGGCTCCCCCCGCACCGCGCGCACGGTCTACACGGCGATGCACGGCGTCGGCAAGGACACCCTTCTCGCCGCGTTCGCACGAGCGGGCTTCCCCGAGCCCGTCCTCGTGACCGAGCAGGCGGACCCGGACCCGGACTTCCCGACGGTGGCGTTCCCGAACCCGGAAGAGCCGGGCGCGATGGACCTGGCTTTCGCGACAGCGGGAGCGGCCGCCCCGGACCTGATCATCGCGAACGACCCGGACGCGGACCGCTGCGCGGTTGCCGTGAAGGACGACGAAGACTGGCGCATGCTGCGAGGCGACGAGGTGGGCGCGCTGCTGGCGGCCCACCTGGTGGCGCGCGGAGCACGGGGCGTTTTCGCGGAGTCGATCGTGTCGTCCTCCCTCCTGGGCCGGATCGCCGAAAAAGCCGGCCTCCCCTACGAAGAGACCCTGACGGGCTTCAAGTGGATCGCCCGAGTGGACGGCCTGCGCTACGGCTACGAGGAGGCGCTCGGCTACTGCGTGGACCCCGAGGGCGTACGGGACAAGGACGGCATCACGGCGGCGCTGCTGGTCACCGAACTGGCGTCGACTCTGAAGGAACAGGGCCGCACCCTGCTGGACGCGCTGGACGACCTGGCGGTGGCCCACGGCCTGCATGCGACTGACCAGCTGTCGGTACGGGTGGAGGACCTCGCGATCATCACCAAGGCGATGGCCACACTCCGCGAAACACCGCCGAGCGACCTGGCAGGCCTCCGGGTGGCGCAGGCAGAGGACCTCACCCGAGGCACGGCCACGCTCCCGCCGACGGACGGCCTGCGCTACACGCTGGACGGCGAGTACCGAGCCCGGGTCATCGTCCGCCCGAGCGGCACGGAGCCCAAGCTCAAGTGCTACTTGGAGGCGGTGATCCCGGTAGAAGCACACTCAGACCTCGCCTCGGCCCGAGCAGAGGGCGCACGGGTACTGAACGCGATCAAGCGGGACCTGTCGGCGGCGGCGGGCATCTGAAAAAGGGCAAGCAAAAGGCCGGGGTCGAAACCGATCCCGGCCTTTCCCGTCCCTGAGCTCAACCGATCACAAGCAGAACGGCCATCAGAACCGCCCCCACAACCACGGGCGCAACAATCTCGTAGGCCCAGCGGATCGAAGGCTCGCCCTGCGCGGACGGCTTGTCCGCGCGGTCCCGGGCCAGCTCGCGGATCTCGTCCAGCGACTGATCGCCGGCGGCCTTACGAGGCACGAAATCGGCGGCCCCGTTCAGGCCCCTGTCCTTGCGCCCACCCGTGCGCCGATTGGCCTTCTTACGGGCACGCATGGAGACGGGGATGGCCCAGAGCTGGTACTTGTCCCCACCTTCGGTGAAGACCTCGCTGGAGTAGCTGGCGCGCAGGTCGGCGACGGACGCCCAGGGCAGGGTGATCACACGGAACGGATTACGGACGCGCAGCCGGTCCTCATTCGCGTACACCGCCGGCCGGATCGTGAACGCGACGACGAGCGGCACGACAAAAAGCAGCCCCGCGACGGCCAGCCAGGCGGTGCGAGCGTCGCCGTTGACCAGGGCGTCGAAACCGAGCCAGGCCCCCATCACGAGCAGCAGGACGCCACCTGCGATACCGGCGGGAGAACGGTAGGCCCGCTCCGCCGCCACGGGTGCCGTGACGGAGGGCTGGGAGTCCGGGGTCTTCATACACCGATGATGCCTGAAGCCGGGACGAACGTTGATTACGGCCTGAGAACAACGACAGAGGCCGGGCGCCCCACCGGCGATCAGCCGCGTACGAGACGAGGCCCGAGGGCAGGGAGCCCCACCGAGCGGACAGCCGCGTACGAAACGGAAGGGGACGCGGGGTCATGTACGCGCAGCCACCAGCACCACGTACAGGCAATCAGCTAGCTGACGGCAGCCCAGAGAACAGCGAGCACGTACATGCCCCCGCGTCCCCGCACCCGAAAACGAACAGCAGCGGCCCACAGCGAGCCGGCACCCGACACCACAACGCCCGCCCGCCCCCACGCAGCCGCACCGGGAAAACGCACCCGAGGAGCCGCCACCCGAAGCCGCAGAGAGACCCACCACTCACCCCTCCCCCTGTACAGCAGCTACGCGCGTAGATATGCTCCCCTCGTGACCATGCCCACTGCACCCGCACCCGCATTCGCCGACGCGGTCGCCTCGGACCGTTCGCTGCGTCGCTTCCTTCACGGGCTGCCCGGCGTCGACACGGTCGGCCTGGAGGCTCGCGCCGCGTCCCTCGGCACGCGGTCGATCAAGACGACGGCCAAGGCGTACGCCATCGACCTGGCGATCTCGATGATCGACCTGACGACCCTCGAAGGCGCCGACACCGCCGGCAAGGTCCGCGCGCTCGGCGCGAAGGCCGTGCACCCGGACCCCACCGACCGTACGACTCCGCGCACAGCCGCCGTCTGCGTCTATCCGGACATGGTGGCGACGGCCAAGGAGGCCGTGGCCGGGAGCGACGTGAAGGTCGCCTCCGTGGCCACCGCCTTCCCGGCGGGCCGCGCCGCCCTGGAGGTGAAGCTCGGGGACGTCCGCGAGGCGGTCGCCGCCGGAGCCGACGAGATCGACATGGTCATCGACCGCGGAGCGTTCCTCGCGGGCCACTACCTGAAGGTGTACGAGGAGATTGTCGCCGTGAAGGAGGCCTCGGGCTCCGCGCGCCTCAAGGTCATCTTCGAGACGGGCGAGCTGTCGACGTACGACAACATCCGGCGTGCGAGCTGGCTGGGCATGATGGCCGGGGCGGACTTCATCAAGACGTCGACCGGCAAGGTCGGGGTGAACGCCACCCCGGCGAACACCCTGCTCATGCTGGAGGCGGTGCGTGACTTCCGCGCCCAGACGGGCGTACAGGTAGGTGTGAAGCCTGCCGGAGGCATCCGTACGACCAAGGACGCGATCAAGTTCCTCGTGCTGGTCAACGAGACCGCCGGAAGCGACTGGCTGGACAACCACTGGTTCCGCTTCGGCGCTTCGAGCCTGCTCAACGACCTGCTGATGCAGCGCCAGAAGCTGAGCACCGGCCGCTACTCCGGCCCCGACTACGTCACGGTGGACTGACCCATGACCTTTGAGTACGCACCCGCACCGGAGTCCCGCTCCGTCGTCGACATCGCCCCCAGCTACGGCCTGTTCATCGACGGCGAGTTCGCCGAGGCGGCCGACGGCAAGGTCTTCAAGACGGTCAGCCCGTCCACGGAGGAGGTCCTCTCCGAGATCGCCCAGGCGGGCGAGGCTGACGTGGACCGCGCGGTGAAGGCAGCCCGCAAGGCGTTCGAGAAGTGGTCGGCGCTGCCGGGCGCGGAGCGGGCGAAGTACCTGTTCCGGATCGCGCGGATCATCCAGGAGCGCAGCCGCGAGCTCGCGGTCCTGGAGACGCTGGACAACGGCAAGCCGATCAAGGAGACGCGCGACGCGGACCTCCCGCTGGTGGCGGCGCACTTCTTCTACTACGCGGGCTGGGCGGACAAGCTCGGCCACGCGGGCTTCGGCCCGAATCCGGCGCCCCTGGGCGTCGCGGGCCAGGTCATCCCGTGGAACTTCCCGCTGCTGATGCTGGCGTGGAAGATCGCCCCGGCGCTGGCGACGGGCAACACGGTCGTCCTGAAGCCGGCCGAGACGACCCCTCTCTCGGCACTGTTCTTCGCGGACATCTGCCGCCAGGCGGGCCTGCCCAAGGGCGTGGTGAACATCCTCCCGGGCTACGGGGACGCGGGCGCGGCGCTCACGGCGCACCCCGACGTGAACAAGGTGGCGTTCACCGGCTCCACCGCGGTGGGCAAGGCGATCGCCCGCCAGGTGGCGGGCACGGACAAGAAGGTCACGCTCGAACTGGGCGGCAAGGGCGCGAACATCGTCTTCGACGACGCGCCCGTCGACCAGGCGGTCGAGGGCATCGTCACGGGCATCTTCTTCAACCAGGGCCAGGTCTGCTGCGCGGGCTCGCGCCTCCTGGTCCAGGAGTCGGTGGCCGACGAGGTGCTGGACGCGCTGAAGCGCCGCCTCACCACCCTCCGCCTGGGCGACCCGCTGGACAAGAACACCGACATCGGCGCGATCAACTCCGCGGAGCAGCTCGCAAGGATCAAGGCGCTCGCGGACACGGGCGAGGCCGAGGGCGCGGAGCGCTGGTCGGCGCCGTGCGAACTCCCGGACAGCGGCTACTGGTTCGCGCCGACGCTCTTCACGAACGTCACGCAGGCGCACACGATCGCGCGGGACGAGATCTTCGGCCCGGTGCTGTCCGTCCTCACGTTCCGCACTCCGGAGGAGGCGGTGGCGAAGGCGAACAACACGCAGTACGGGCTCTCGGCCGGCATCTGGACGGAGAAGGGCTCGCGCATCCTCTCGGTCGCGAACAAGCTCCGGGCGGGCGTCGTCTGGGCCAACACGTTCAACAAGTTCGACCCGACCTCGCCGTTCGGCGGCTACAAGGAGTCGGGTCACGGCCGCGAGGGCGGCCGCCACGGCCTGGAGGCATACCTCGCCCCGTCGAGCCCGGAGGGCACGCGATAAATGAGCACGGTTGAGCGACTCACAGTCCTGAAGACCTACAAGCTGTACGTGGGCGGGAAGTTCCCGCGTTCCGAGAGCGGCCGGGTGTACGAGGTGTCGGACTCGAAGGGCAAGTGGCTGGCGAACGCCCCGCTGTCGTCCCGCAAAGACGCGCGTGACGCGGTAGTGGCGGCGCGCAAGGCGTTCGGCGGCTGGGCGGGCGCGACGGCGTACAACCGCGGGCAGGTGCTCTACCGCGTGGCGGAGATGCTGGAGGGCCGCCGCGACCAGTTCGTGCGGGAGGTGGCGGACGCCGAGGGCTTGTCGAAGTCCAAGGCGGCGGCCGTCGTGGACGCGGCGATCGACAGGTGGGTCTGGTACGCGGGCTGGACGGACAAGATCGGCCAGGTCGTGGGCGGGGCGAACCCGGTCGCGGGCCCGTTCTTCAACCTGTCCACGCCCGAGCCGACCGGAGTGGTGGCCGTGCTGGCGCCGCAGAAGTCGTCGTTCCTGGGCCTGGTCTCGGTGATCGCCCCGGTGATCGCGACGGGCAACACGGCTGTGGTGATCGCGAGCGAGACGTCCCCGCTGCCGGCGCTGTCGCTCGGCGAGGTGCTCGCCACGTCCGACGTGCCGGGCGGTGTCGTGAACGTCCTGTCCGGCAGGACGGCGGAGATCGCCGCGCCGCTGGCCGCGCACCAGGACGTGAACGCGATCGACCTGACGGGCGCGGACGCAGACCTGGCCCGTGACCTGGAGATCGCGGCGGCGGACAACCTGAAGCGCGTACGCCGTCCACAGGCTGTGGACACGGACTGGACGACGGACCCGGGCACGGACCGACTCACGTCGTTCCTGGAAACGAAGACGGTGTGGCACCCGACGGGTTCACTCGGCGCATCGGGCTCTTCGTACTAGGCCCCATCCCGAAGCCAGACCCGACCCGAAACCCGAAACCCCGACCCTCCTCCGTCCGGGAGGGCCGGGGTTTCGTCATGTCGTCGGCAATGCGTCATGCCGTCGGCGACACGATCCAGATCCCGAGCCGCGCAGTGATCCCGTCGAGGATGCAGTTGAGGCCGAGGTCGAACTCCCAGGTGGGGTCGTCCTTGTGGGCGGCGCCGAGCCCGTAGCGCTGATAGTTCGGGTAACGGCCCGCGCTCATCAGGTAGTTCATCTGCGGGGCGAGCGCCCGCCGGGTCTCCGCTCCGCTGGACCAGCCGTGCCGCTCCTTGTACTCGCGCAGGGCGAGCTCGGACTGGGTCGCGCCATGGAAGTAGGAGCTGACGGTCCGGAACGCGGCCATCATCACGTCGACGGCGAGCGGGCAGCTCGCCGGCCGCCTCGGCTCCGACGGAGCGCACCTCACCGGTGGCTCCGTCACCCCCGCTCTCCTGCGGGACCTCCCGCCCTCCGCGCAGGACGCCTTCCGCACGGCGGTGACCGGCTGCCTGCACGGCGTGGCACTGGGCACGGCGGCCCTGTGCGCGGTCACGTTCGCCGCGGCCTGGCTGATCCGAGAGGTCCCGCTGCGAACGAAAAGCCCTAACCCGGGAGCAGAGAGCTGGCCGGTCCGACCAGGGGGAGATCGGCGAGGGCGCCGCCCTTGGCCACGGGACCGGTCGCGGCGGCCGTGGTCACGGGCTTGAAGTCGGCGACCTGGGTGCCGACCGCGTTGTCGAGCGGATCGACCCCGGTACCGGAGAGCGGGTTGAGCTTCAGGTGCTTGACCGGGGCGAGACCCCCGTTCGCAGCCGTCTCGAGCGCCCCCGCCACCGCTCCCCCGGCCGCCGCCGTGTCGAGGTCGCCGACCGGCGAGGCGAGAGGCGCGGCGGCGGGCTCCGCCGCACCGGCGCTCACCGCACCCCCGCCGAGCGCCGCCCCCGCGGCGGTGAGGCTGAGCCCCGCGCGCAGCAGCGCACGCTGGGCCGCCGAGGACTTCTTCGCTGAGTGTCGTGCCATGAAGTGCCGCCCGTTTCCGGTACCGGCGGCCGGTTGGTCCGCCGCCGCAGATCGAGTAATCGTACGCGTACGCAGAGTAGTTGAGGCGCGCCCGTGCCACAAAGGCCGACCCGCGGGGTCCACCGGGGGCGGAGGATGCAGCACACTGGTGTCTCGTGAGTTCCCATCCCTCGATACCGACCCGGGTCGTCCTGCTGACAGGTCCTTCCGGCTCCGGCAAGTCGTCGTTCGCGTCCCGCTCCGGGCTTCCCGTGCTGTGCCTGGACGACTTCTACAAGGAGAGCGACGACCCGACGCTGCCGCAGGTGCCGGGCAGTTCGGACATCGACTGGGACTCGCCCCGCTCCTGGGACACGGAGACGGCCGTCGCCGCGATCGCGGAGCTGTGCCGCACGGGCCGCACCCGCGTTCCCGTCTACGACATCGCGACCAGCGCGCGGGTGGGCGAGGAGACGCTCGACATCGAGCGCACGCCGCTGTTCATCGCGGAGGGCATCTTCGCCGCGGACATCGTGGAGCGCTGCCGGGACCTCGGTCTGCTCGCCGACGCGCTGTGCCTGCGCGGCCGCCCGTCCACGACGTTCCGGCGCCGGCTGCTGCGGGACCTCAGGGAGGGCCGCAAGTCCGTGCCGTTCCTGCTGCGCCGCGGCTGGCGCCTGATGCGCGCGGAGCGTGGCATCGTGGCCCGCCAGACGGCGCTCGGCGCGCACGCGTGCGGCAAGGAGGAGGCCCTCGGCCGCCTCGCCGCGGCCGCCGCGGGCCGTTGCGTGAAGGCCCGCGCCCAGGCGTGAGCGGCCCGCACACCCCGTACGCATGAGAAGCGGGACCGGAGAGACCCCCCGGCCCTCCGGTCCCGCTTCAGTCCCCCGTGAAGATCCCCCGTGATCCCCCCGGTACCGCTCCCCCGTACCACCGTCGCGTCCCCCCGGAGCGACGGCTCGCCCCCTGCCTTCAGGCCACCAGCTCGCCGAAGGACTCCTCCAGGTCACGGCCGAAGCTGAGGACCTCGTCCTCGCGCAGCCGGCGCAGGGAGCGCCAGATGCTGGACTTCACCGTGCCGACACTGATGTCGAGGATGTCCGCGATCTCGGGGTCCGTACGACCCTCGTAGTACCGCAGGACGAGCATCGTGCGCTGCAGTTCGGGGAGGCGGGCCAGGGCCTGCCAGAGAACCGCGCGCAGCTCCGTGCCGCGCATCGCGTCCGTGTCGCCCGCCGTCTCCGGCAGTTCCTCGGTCGGGTACTCGTTCAGCTTGCGGCGGCGCCACGCGCTGATGTGCAGATTGGTCATGGTGCGGCGGAGGTAGCCCCCGACCGCCGCCTTGTCGCTGATCCTGTCCCAGGCGCGGTACGTCGAGAAGAGGGCGCTCTGGAGCAGGTCCTCCGCCTCGAACCGGTCACCGGTCAGGTGGTAGGCGGTTGCGTACAGGGAGGCGCGGCGTTCCTGTACGTAGGCCGTGAACGCCGCTTCGGCGTCGGCAGCCTCCGACAGGGACTTCTTCCGCTCCCCCGATTCCTCCCCGTACGCGGCTCCCCCGTCGGATACCGCCTGGTTCGCGTCAACCACCGTCATGTACGTGGTGTGCTGACGCCCGGTGCCGCGAGCGCACCCCCGCCCGCTCACGGCACCGGACAACTCGTGCTTCCCGGAACCGGGACTCCGCACGAGAGCGTCGTGAAGACGTGTGACAACTGCGCCAGTGGTGGTGCTGTGCAGCGTGTTCATCTCGCGCCCCCCGTCGTGGAGTCTCGGTTTCCCGTGGCTCGTAAGGACTTGCGTCCTTGCGATGTCCAAAAGCTTGCCCGGGCCACTTCATGACGGTGTCCGTCGACTGTCACAGACCTGTCACAGGGCCCGGGCGTGTGCGAGTCGTGTGTGGATGGGGCCCGATGCCCCCTCATTACGAGCTTGGGAGCGCTCCAACGGTCGAACTTGAGCCGTGCCATGGGACAGAATGGCTTCTGTGCCTTCCCTGTTGCTGATCGAGGACGACGACGCCATCCGAACGGCCCTGGAGCTCTCCCTTACGCGCCAGGGCCATCGGGTTGCCACCGCTGCCACCGGCGAGGACGGTCTGAAGCTGTTGCGTGAGCAGCGGCCGGACCTGATCGTGCTGGATGTGATGCTGCCCGGCATCGACGGGTTCGAGGTGTGCCGGCGCATCCGGCGCACGGACCAGTTGCCGATCATCCTGCTCACGGCGCGCAGCGACGACATCGACGTGGTGGTCGGGCTGGAGTCCGGCGCCGACGACTACGTGGTGAAACCGGTGCAGGGGCGGGTGCTGGACGCCCGGATCCGCGCGGTGCTCCGGCGGGGCGAGCGGGAGGCGAACGACGCGGCGGCGTTCGGCAGTCTCGTCATCGACCGGGCCGCGATGACGGTCACGAAGAACGGCGAGGACCTCCAACTGACGCCGACGGAGCTGCGGTTGCTCCTCGAGCTGAGCCGCAGACCGGGCCAGGCGCTGTCGCGGCAGCAGCTGCTGCGTCTGGTGTGGGAGCACGACTACCTCGGTGACTCACGGCTCGTCGACGCGTGTGTGCAGCGGCTGCGCGCGAAGGTCGAGGACGTGCCGTCGTCACCGACGCTGATCCGTACGGTGCGCGGGGTCGGCTACCGGCTGGACACGCCTCAGTGAGTGATGCGCACGACCGGCTGCGGGGGTGGGCCGCGGCGAAGAAGGCGATACTCGCCGGCCTGCGCTTCACGAGCCTGCGGCTGCGGCTCGTCGTCGTCTTCGCCCTGGTGGCGCTGACCGCGGCGGTGTCGGCGTCGGGGATCGCGTACTGGCTCAACCGCGAGGCGGTGCTGACCCGCGCGCAGGACGCGGCGCTCAGCGACTTCCAGCAGGAGATGCAGAACCGCGCCGCGGCGCTGCCCGAGCATCCGACGCAGGGCGAGTTGCAGCATGCCGCGAACCTGATGGCGAGCAGCAGTCAGCACTTCAGTGTGCTGCTGATCAGCGACGACAAGGACGGCCGGCGGATCGCGGCCAACTCCGATCTGGACGCGATCACGCTGGCCGAGGTGCCGCGTTCGCTGCGGGACGCGGTGAACAGGGAGCAGCCCCTCACAGACGGCAACAAGCACCCGTACCACCTGTACTGGCAGCGGATCGTCAGCAATGACACGCCGTATCTGGTCGGCGGGGCGCGGGTGATCGACGGGGGGCCGACGGGCTACATGCTCAAGTCCCTGGAGCCGGAGGCGAAGGATCTCAACTCCCTTGCCTGGTCGCTCGGGATCGCGACGGCGCTCGCGCTGATCGGTTCGGCGCTGCTCGCGCAGGCCGCGGCGACGACGGTGCTCAAGCCGGTGCACCGGCTCGGGCGGGCGGCCCGGCGGCTCGGGGAAGGGAAGCTCGACACGCGCCTGCGGGTGTCCGGTACGGATGAACTGGCCGATCTTTCCCGGACGTTCAACCGGACCGCGGAGAATCTGGAGAAGAAGGTCGCCGACATGAGTGCGCGCGAGGAGGCGTCGCGGCGCTTCGTCGCCGACATGTCGCACGAGCTGCGTACGCCACTGACCGCGATCACCGCGGTGACAGAGGTACTTGAGGAGGAGCTCGACGCGGAGACCGGTTCGGTCGACCCGATGATCGAGCCGGCCGTGCGCCTCGTGGTGAGCGAGACGCGCCGGCTGAACGACCTGGTGGAGAACCTGATGGAGGTGACCCGCTTCGACGCGGGCACCGCCCGGCTCGTCCTCGACCACGTCGACATCGCCGACCAGATCACGGCCTGCATCGACGCCCGCGCCTGGCTCGACGCGGTGGACCTGGACGCGGAACGCGGCATCATGGCCCGCATCGACCCGCGCCGCCTCGACGTCATCATGGCGAACCTCATCGGGAACGCGCTCAAGCACGGCGGCTCGCCGGTGCGGGTGTCCGTGCGGCTTGCGGACTCGGCGCTGGTGATCGAGGTGCGTGACCACGGGCCCGGCATCCCGCAGGACGTGCTTCCGCATGTCTTCGACCGGTTCTACAAGGCGAGTGCGTCGCGGCCGCGTTCGGAGGGCAGCGGGCTCGGGCTGTCCATCGCCCTGGAGAACGCGCACATCCACGGCGGTGAGATCACGGCCGCCAACTCGCCCGAGGGCGGCGCCGTGTTCACGTTCCGGCTGCCGCTCGACGCGTCACCGCTGACGCTGCCGCCCGATGACGAGGGCACCGTCGGTGGCGGTTCCGGTGAGGAGGGCGGCGCGCGATGACCGCACGCAGGACAAGGCGACGCTACGCGGTGCTGGGCGCGGCGGTTCTCGCCGTGCTGCTCGCCGGGTGCGGGATCAGGCCGACGGAGGTGCCGACGGACTTCGGGGCCGCGCCGTCACGGGTGCCGTGCACGCTGTCGGGGCCGGGACTGGAGTCGCGCTCGGGCGGCGAGTTCGCCGTGCAGGTGTATCTGGTCTGCACGTCGCAGCTGGTGAGCGTCGACCGGTCGGTGACCCTGCCGAAGGGGCAGGGCGCCTCGGACCGGGTGCGGCTCGCGCAGGCGCTGCTCGACGAGCTGGAGCAGTCTCCGGGCGGCGCCGAGCGGCAGGCGGGGTACACCACGGACGTCAGGCCAGGGATGACCGTCTCGGGGCCGGGCAAGGGTGACCCGGACAACGCGCTGCGGCTGAGCGTCCCGCCGGACGACCTCTCGCCGTACGCGCTGGCCCAGATCGTGTGTACGTATGCGAACGGCGGGGCCGCGGCAAAGGACGACAAGGTCGTGCTCGGCGGTCCGGGTGACGACGCTCTGCGCGCGTACGACTGTTCTCCGGAGATGCGGACGCGGCCGGGGCTCGTCCCGGCGCCCGCCGAGACGGTCGGCTGACGGGGGCTGGCGCGGTTGTCGCGGGCCGACGCCGGCGACGCGGAACCGATCGTCCCGCCGTCCGCGTCTTGGGGGGCGTGCAGCGCCATCGCCCGGGCGGCTCCAAGGCCGCCATCCGCTTCCGTACGGCAGGGGTAGTCCTCCTTGCCGCGCATCTGCTTCTCGTCTGCTGGATCACGCTGCGACCACTGGACGTGCCGTGGGTCAGCCCCGCGAACCTGCATCCGTTCGCGGGGATCAGGGCGGATCTCGCGCTCGGCCCGGCGGAGGCGGTGCGGCGGATCGGCAAGGAGCTGCTGCTGCTCGCCCCGCTGGGGGTGCTGCTGCCGATCGCCGGGGGCCGGCTCGTCGTCTCGCCGCTGGGTTCGCTCGTGCGTACGGTCGCCGCCGGAGCGCTGCTCTCGCTCGGCATCGAGCTGCTGCAGACCGGGGTGCCGGGGCAGGTCGTGGACATCGACTCGCTGTTCCTGAACACGCTGGGCGTGGCTCTCGCGCACGCGGCCGTGGTGCCGACCCTCAGGGGCAGGCTCCGCCGCAGGACCGAGGCCACCGCCCTCCCCCGGGAGGAGCCGTCTCAGGGGCGGACCCCGACGATTTCCAGGGTCGGCGTCGCCCCGTGAGCTGACGCTTCGCCCGGTTCGTCGCCGTAGCTTTGAAGCCATCAGAGACGTCCCGGCCCTCCCGGCCAAGGGGGCGCCTCACCGCTACGGTTCGCGAAGGAGCCCACCATGACCGCCCTTGCCCGCCCCACGAACGGACGGATGATCGGCGGAGTGTGCGCAGCGCTGGCAAGGCGCTTCGGTACCTCCGCGACCACGATGCGCGTGATCTTCGTGCTCTCGTGTCTGCTTCCAGGTCCCCAGTTCCTGCTGTACATCGCGCTGTGGATCCTGTTGCCGAGCGAGGGCAAGGTCCGCCAGGCGTGGTGACGACAGGGCCCGCAGGCTGACGTACGACACGGAGGGGCGCACCCGCGCGAGCGGTTGCGCCCCTCCTGTGTGTCCGTGCGTGTGCCGTGTCGGGTGGGTCAGCCGACGGGCAGGGCGCCGCGGGCGGGCAGCGAGTTGACGGGCAGGCCGCCGAGGAGCCCGGAGACCGGGTTGCTGCCGTTGGTGGGGAGGGCCTTCTGGACGGCGGGCGCGGCAGCCTTCAGGCCACCGGCGACGGCGTTCTTGCTTGCAGTCAGGGACTCGGCGCCACCGGCCGGCAGCACCTGCGCGACCTGCTCGGCGGGGAGCGTGCCGGTCACGGTGTTCAGGGCGGAGCCCGCGTCCGGCAGGGCGGGGGCGGCGGACGCGGCACCGGCGCCCGCGGCGGCGAAGGCGGCACCGAGGGCGGCGACACCGAGGGTCTTGACAGCAGACTGCTTCATTATGAAATGAGTCCTCGTGAACGGGGGCTTGAGCGGTCCACGACCGTAAACATGCGTCAGGGCGCGTTGCAAACAGCGAAATACGCGCGGAAGCGGCCGGGAGTTAATACTCCCGGCCGCTCCGGATTCGCACAAAGAGGCGCTACTACGAGACAGAACCCCTGGTCGAGGCGGTCTGACGGAACAGCCATTCGGATTTCAACTCGGCATACCCCGGCTTGATGACGTCATTGATCATGGCCAGTCGTTCATCGAAAGGAATGAATGCTGATTTCATCGCATTGACGGTGAACCACTGCATGTCGTCGAGCGTGTAGCCGAAAGCGTCGACCAGGTGCTCGAACTCACGGCTCATACTGGTGCCGGACATGAGGCGGTTGTCCGTGTTCACCGTGGCGCGGAAGTGCAGCTTGCGGAGCAGACCGATGGGGTGGGCCTCGTAGGAGTCGGCGGCGCCCGTCTGGAGGTTGGAGCTCGGGCACATCTCCAGGGGGATGCGCTTGTCGCGCACGTAGGAGGCGAGGCGGCCGAGCTCGACCGTGCCGTCGTCCTCGACCTTGATGTCGTCGATGATCCGCACGCCGTGGCCGAGGCGGTCGGCGCCGCACCACTGGAGCGCCTGCCAGATGGAGGGCAGGCCGAAGGCCTCGCCCGCGTGGATCGTGAAGTGGTTGTTCTCGCGCTTGAGGTACTCGAAGGCGTCGAGGTGGCGGGTGGGAGGGAAGCCCGCCTCGGCGCCCGCGATGTCGAAGCCGACGACGCCCGTGTCGCGGTAGCGGTTGGCGAGTTCGGCGATCTCCAGGGCGCGGGCCGCGTGCCGCATGGCGGTGAGCAGGGCGCCCACGCGGATGCGGTGGCCGTTGGCCTTGGCTCGGCGCTCGCCTTCCCGGAAGCCCGAGTTGACCGCCTCGACGACCTCTTCGAGGGTGAGGCCCTGTTCGAGGTGCTGCTCGGGGGCGTAGCGGATCTCGGCGTAGACGACGCCGTCCTCGGCGAGGTCCTCGGCACACTCGGCGGCGACCCGGAACAGCGCCTCGCGGGTCTGCATGACGGCGCAGGTGTGGGCGAAGGTCTCCAGGTAGCGCTCGAGGGAGCCGGAGTCGGCGGCCTCGCGGAACCAGATGCCGAGCTTGTCGGGGTCGGTCTCGGGGAGGTTCTCGTAGCCCTGTTCCAGGGCGAGCTCGACGATGGTGCCGGGGCGAAGCCCGCCGTCGAGGTGGTCGTGCAGCAGCACCTTGGGAGCGCGAACGATCTGCTCGGGGGTCGGAATCTGCGAGTTTCCGCTGGTCTGGCTCGTCATTTCGGCACTCTAACGCCTACGCGCGTAGATACCGGGTGGCGTCCGCCTGTCGATACGTAACAGTGACCCTGCGGACGGGTGGCGTACACCGGGCCTTCTGACACTGTTCTGTCATGGGACAGCAAGCGACGACGGTCCGTGAGGCCCGGCTCGGGAAGGCGGTGGGGCCCGTCCCCACGTCGGTGAGCGGTGTGGTCCTGCTGCTTCCCGCAGGCGCGGAGACCTCCGCGCGCAGACCGTCACCGCTGGCCTCGGCGACCGTACGGACCCTGGGGCGCGCCCTCGCGCGCGAGGGGCGGCGGGACGGCCTTGCGGCGCATGTCGTGCACTACCGCAGCCGCGGCTGGAACGGCGCGCAGGCACAGCTCGCGCGCGACGCCGACTGGGCGGCCGACGAGACCGTGCGGCGCTACGGCGACGTCCCCGTGTGCCTCGTCGGGGTCGACATGGGCGCCCGCGCGGCGCTGCACGCGGGCGGGCACAGCGCCGTCAACTCGGTCCTCGCGCTTGCCCCTTGGCTGCCAGAGGAGGACGTCGCCGCGCCCCTCGAACCGGTGAAACAGCTCGCGGGCCGCCGCGTCCTCATCGTGCACGGCACGAACGACGAGCGCACGGATCCCGAGCTGTCGTTCCGTCTGGCCGCCCGCGCGAAGAAGTCCAACCGCGACATCTGCCGTTTCGAGGTGCACTCCGACGGTCACGCGCTCCACCAGCACCGCACCGAAGTCCACGCCCTGGCCCGCGACTTCGTGCTCGGCTCGCTCTTCGGCCGGGCGTTCTCGCGCCCGCTGCAGGACGCGCTCGCCGCGCCGCCGCCGCTGGGGCTGCGGATGCCGCTGGCCTCGGGCTTCGGCAGGTCCCTCGGGCGGTGACTACTCCTCCGCGCGGGTCCACTCGGAGAGCAGCTTGCCGCGCCGGGAGAGCAGGAACTTCTTGAACGCGGCGACCGGCGGGGTGTCCGGATGCCCGTCGAGCCAGGCCACGCCGATCTCGCGCACTGCCCGCTGGCCGGTCACCGTCAGCTCCACAACTCCCGGGCGCGGTACGGCAGGTGGCGGCAGAAGCGCCACGCCGAGGCCCGCCGCGACCAGGCCGCGCAGGGTCTCCGTCTCCTCCCCCTCGAAGGCGACGCGCGGCTTGAACCCCGCCTCCGTGCACAGGCCGTCGGTGATACGGCGCAGCCCGTAGCCGGGTTCGAGGGTCACGAACGTCTCGTCGGCCGCCTCCGCGAGACGGACGCGCTTGCGGCCCGCCAGGCGGTGGTCGTCGGGGACGACCAGACGCAGGCGCTGCTCGTCGAGGCGGCGCGCGACGAGGCCGGGCGCGTCGGGGATGGGAGAGGTGAGGCAGAGGTCGAGCTCGCCGGCGCGCAGGCGCTCCAGCATCGCCTCGCCGTAGTTCTGGACGAGGCTGAAGCGGATGCGCGGATGGTCGGCGCGGAAGGCGCGGATCAGGCCGGGGACGGTCTCGGAGCCCATGGTGTGCAGGAAGCCGAAGGCGACCTTGCCCGACGCGGGGTCGGCGTCGGCCCGTACCGACTCGGCGGCGCGGCCGACCTCGGCGAGCGCCTTGTCGACGGACGTGAGGAACGTGCGGCCCGCCGGGGTGAGCGAGACGGTGCGGCCGTGGCGCGCGAACAGCTCCACGCCGAGGTCCTGTTCGAGGCGGACCAGGGCGCGCGACAGCGTCGACTGGGGGATCTCGAGCTCGTGGGCGGCCCGCGTGACGTGCTCGGTGCGGGCGACCGCGGCGAAGTACGACAGGCGTGGCGCGAGCGTCGTCACGATGTCTTCTGTGTCACTGGACGGTGACAGGCGGGCCTCTGAACTCTGCTTATGCGCCATGGGATCGATTATGGCGTTTTCATGCATTGGACGCATGAAACAGGGAGGCCTACGTTCGAGATATGCCTCCTGCCAGTAGCGGGGCGGCCGCCACCCACGCGGTCGCCGCTCGTAAGCCGTCGTCCCCCGAAGCCCCCGACACCCGTCTGAACCCGGGCGGTCCCGGCTACCGCCGGATGAGTTTCGCCCTCTTCCTGGCCGGGGTCGCGACCTTCGCCCTGCTCTACTCCACGCAGGCCCTGCTCCCCCTCGTGTCCGCGGACTTCGGCGTCAGCGCGAGCGACGCGAGCTGGACGGTGTCCGGCGCGACGGGCGCGCTCGCCCTGTGTGTACTGCCGCTGAGCGCCCTGTCGGAGCGGTTCGGGCGGCGCACCGTGATGACGGCGTCCCTGTCGGTGGCGGTCGCGGTCGGCCTGCTCGTGCCGTTCGCGCCCTCGCTCGGCGCGCTGATCGCGCTGCGGGCGCTCCAGGGTGCCGCTCTCGCCGGTCTGCCGGCCTCCGCGATGGCGTATCTCGCGGAGGAGGTGCGGCCCAAGGCGCTGGTCGCCGCGATCGGACTGTTCGTGGCGGGCAACTCCATCGGCGGGATGAGCGGCCGGGTCATCACCGGGTGGGTCGCGCAGGAGTGGGGCTGGCGCGCGGCGGTCGGCACGATCGGCGTGATCGCCGTGGCGTGCGCGGTCGCGTTCCGGCTGCTGCTGCCCCAGCCGCGGCACTTCACCCCCGGCTCGCTGCGGCCGCGGGTGCTGGCCCGCACGGTGCGCGGCCACCTCGCGAACCCGCTGCTGTGCCGTCTGTACGTGATCGGCGCCCTGTTCATGACGGTCTTCGGCGCCGTGTACACGGTGATCGGCTACCGGCTCACGGCCGCGCCGTTCTCGCTCCCGCAGGGCATCATCGGCTCGATCTTCCTGGTGTACCTGGTGGGTACGGTCTCCTCGGCCGCGGCCGGCAAGCTCGTCGCGCGGCTCGGGCGGCGCGGGGCGCTGTACCTGGCGGTGGGCACGACGGCGTCCGGGCTGCTCCTCTCGCTCGGCGACTCGATCGCCATGGTGCTGCTCGGCCTCGTCCTGATCACGGCCGGTTTCTTCGCGGGGCACGCGGTGGCGTCGTCCTCGGTCAGCCACACGGCGACGCACGGACGGGCGCAGGCGTCCGCGCTGTACCAGTCCGTGTACTACATCGGCTCCAGCGTGGGCGGCACGCTCGGCGCGGTGGCCTTCCACGCGGGCGGCTGGGCCGGGACCGTGTCCCTCGGCCTGGTGGCGGTGCTCGGCGTCGTGTCGGTGACCCTGTGGGGCTCGCACGCGGCGCGCGTGCAGCAGCGGCAGACGCTCGTGGCGGCGCACTGACCCCGCCCGAATCGTACTGACAACGGCCCTCGGACCGGCGTATTTCGCCGGGGCGTGGGCCGTTGGGCGTGCCCTGCGGTAGCTCGGTGTCTTATACACCACTGTCGCTGCCGGCGATAGGGGGGGGGTAGTTGTCGGGGGGC
>NZ_JBSGTG010000016.1:23539-48691 GCF_053607285.1 Streptomyces sp. NPDC055140
CCCCGCCCTAATCGTACTGACAACGCCCCTCGGACCGGCGTATTTCGCCGGTCCGAGGGCCGTTGTCAGTGCACTGCGGTAGCTTCCGAAGTGCTGGGACTTGCATGGACTTTCGGGACTTGTCAGAAGCCGCAGGGCGGGGTGTGGACATGAGTGACATCGCAGGGACGACCACTGAACTGGACGTCCGTCTCGAGCAGTACCGGGTCGAGCTGACCGGGTACTGCTACCGGATGCTGGGCTCGGCCTTCGAGGCCGAGGACGCGGTGCAGGACACGATGGTCCGCGCCTGGCGCAGCTTCGACAAGTTCGAGGGCCGCTCCAGCCTGCGCTCGTGGCTGTACCGCATCGCGACGAACGTCTGCCTGGACATGCTGAACGCGGGCAACAAGCGGGCCCGTCCGATGGACCTGACGGCGGCGGCGCCGCTGGCTCAGGCGGCGCTCACACCCCGGCCGGACAACGTGTGGCTGGAGCCGATGCCGGACGCGCGCGTGCTGCCGACCGTGCACGACCCTGCGGAGGCGGCGGTGGCGCGGGAGTCGGTGCGCCTCGCCTTTGTGGCGGCGCTCCAGCAGCTGCCCCCCAAGCAGCGGGTCGTGCTCATCCTGCGCGAGGTCCTGGCCTGGAAGGCGCAGGAGGTCGCCGAGCTGCTCGACACGTCGGTGGCGTCGGTGAACAGCGCGCTCCAGCGGGCCCGCGCCACGCTCGCCGAGGCCCCGGCCGAGACGAAGGGCTCCGACGGCGAGCTGGACGAGGAGCACCAGGCGCTCCTCGAGCGCTATGTCGCCGCGTTCGAGGGATACGACATGAAGGCCCTCACGGCCCTGCTCGCCGAGGACGCCATCATGACCATGCCGCCGTTCGACCTGTGGCTGCGCGGCACGCCGGACATCACGGGCTTCATGACGACGATCGGCGCCTCATGTGCCGACAGCCGGCTGGTGCCCGTCGAGGCCAACGGATCGCCCGCGTTCGCCCACTACAAGCCCGACCCGGACAACGGCGGGTTCGCGCCGTGGGCCGTCCAGGTCCTGGAGATCTCAGACGGCCGGATCACCGGACTCCACTGCTTCCTGGACACGGCCCGCTATTTCCCGCTGTTCGGTGTGCCGCTCCATCTCGACGACCAGGCCGCCTAGGCCGGGCAGGCCGACCAGCTGGAGCAGGGCCCACAGGGCCGGGGACGGATCGCGCAGCCGCAGTCCCGACCCCGCCCTGCGGGCGGCGAGCTGCATCCGGGCGAGCGCGTCCACGGTGGCGAGGTCGGCCGTGGTGACGGCCGCGAGGTCGCAGACGACGTCGCGTGCGGGGGCGCGGGCGCACGCCGCGCGCACCTGGTCGCACAGGTGCGGCACGTCGCCGCGGCGCAGGGGGCCGGCGAGAGCCAGGTCGGGAAGTCGGGAAACAGCCACGCAAGGGAGACCTGCCCGGCGGCGGGAACTCATCGGCGGTCCGGCCGCGCGCCGAGTGCCGTGCATCACCTTCCCCGTGTGTCGCGCGCATCACGTTGACCCCGCGTCGGGTGCCCTCCGACGCTATGGGGATGCACCTTGATCGCGTACCTGCTCAGCCGTCCGCACGACGCCGGCAGGGGGCATCGTGACAGGGGTGCTGAACGGGTTCGCCGTCATCGCGGTGGTCATCGCCGTCGGCTACCTGATCGGCAAGCGCGGCTATCTCGGGGACAACGGCCGCGAGGTCCTCACCAAGCTCGCCTTCCATGTCGCCACGCCCGCACTCCTGTTCACCACGCTCGCGAAGGCCGACCTTTCGGTGATCCTGTCGCCGCGGCTGCTGGTGACGGCGCTGAGCACGGCGGCGGCGGCCGGGGTGTTCATCGCGGTGGGCGTCGCGCGCCGGTGGGGGGTGGGGCGGACGACGATCGGTGCCCTGTGCTCCAGCTACGTCAATTCGGGGAACCTCGGCATCCCCATCGCCGTGTACGTCCTCGGCGACGCCTCGCTGGTCGCGCCCGTGCTGCTCTTCCAGCAGATCGTGGTGACGCCGATAGCGATGACGGTCCTCGATCTGTCGGAGGCCGGGGAGACGAAGTCGCTGTGGCGGCGGCTCGTCACACCGCTGCGCAACCCGATCGCGGTCGGCGCACTTGCGGGCGTGATCGTGGCGGCGACGGGGTGGACGGTGCCGGGGCCTGTCTTCAACCCGGTCGATCTGATCGGCAAGATGTCCGTGCCGGTGGTGCTGCTGGCGTACGGGATCTCGCTGTGCGGGAGTTCGTTGCCGGCCCGGCGCGGTTCCGACCGGGTCCCGGTGCTGCTGTCGGTGGCACTGAAGTCGGTGGGCCAGCCCGCGGTGGCGTGGGTACTCGCGGCGGGCGTCTTCGGCCTGCGGGGCGCGTCGCTCCTGGACGTGGTGGTGACGTCGGCGCTCCCGGCCGCGCAGAACCTCTTCACGTACGCGTCGCGCTACGACGTCGCGGAGAAACTGGCGAGGGAGTCGATCCTGCTGTCGACCCTGGCGTCGGTGCCGGCGCTGGTGGTCGTCGCGGCGCTGCTGGGGTGAGCCGAACGGGACCGGCAGAGGTCCACCGATCCCGTTCACCTGTGCCAGGAAACCCGGAGAAATCCCAGGTCAGCCGATGCGTTCCCGCACGACCGGCGTGGCCTCGAACGTCGTCCCCGGGGCCGCGATGTCGTACGAGCCCCCGACGGACTCAAGGGCGTACTCGAAGCGCTCCGGTGTGTCCGTGTGCAGGGTCATGAGCGGCTGGCCCTCCGTCACCGAGTCGCCCGGCTTGGCGTGGAGTTCGACGCCGGCGGCGGCCTGCACCACGTCCTCCTTGCGGGCGCGGCCCGCGCCGAGGCGCCAGGCGGCGACGCCGATGTCGTACGCGTCGAGGCGGGTCAGGACGCCGGACTTCCCGGCCACCACCACGTGCTGCTCACGGGACGTGGGCAGCGCCGCGTCGGGGTCGCCGCCCTGCGCGGCGATCATGCGGCGCCAGACGTCCATCGCGGAGCCGTCGGCGAGGGCCTTCGCCGGGTCGGCGTCCTTGATGCCCGCCGCATCGAGCATCTCGCGGGCCAGTGCGAGGGTGAGCTCGACGACGTCGGCGGGGCCGCCGCCCGCCAGCACCTCGACGGACTCTCGGACTTCGAGGGCGTTGCCGGCGGTGAGGCCGAGGGGCGTCGACATGTCGGTGAGCAGGGCGACGGTGCGCACGCCGCTGTCGGTGCCCAACTCGACCATGGTGGAGGCGAGTTCGCGGGCGTCCTCGATCGTCTTCATGAACGCGCCGGTGCCGACCTTGACGTCGAGGACGAGCGAGCCGGTGCCCTCGGCGATCTTCTTCGACATGATCGAGGAGGCGATGAGCGGGATCGCCTCGACGGTGCCGGTGACGTCGCGCAGCGCGTAGAGCTTCTTGTCGGCGGGGGCGAGCCCGTCACCGGCCGCGCAGATCACGGAGCCGACGGTGTCGAGGACGTTCAGCATCTCGTCGTTGGACAGCAGGGCGCGCCAGCCGGGGATGGACTCCAGCTTGTCGAGGGTGCCGCCGGTGTGGCCGAGGCCGCGGCCGGAGAGCTGCGGGACGGCGGCGCCGCACGCGGCGACCAGCGGGGCGAGCGGCAGCGTGATCTTGTCGCCGACGCCTCCGGTGGAGTGCTTGTCGGCGGTCGGGCGGGACAGGGACGAGAAGTCCATGCGCTCGCCTGAGGCGATCATCGCGGCGGTCCAGCGGGCGATCTCCGTACGGTTCATGCCGTTGAGGAGGATCGCCATGGCGAGCGCCGACATCTGCTCGTCGGCGACGACGCCGCGCGTGTACGCGTCGATGACCCAGTCGATCTGCTCGTCGCTGAGTTCGCCCCGGTCCCGCTTGGTCCGGATGACGGAGATGACGTCCATGGCGTTGTCCTTCCGCAGGTGGCAGCAGGGCCGACTCTACGCGCATAGAGCGACCCGTTGAAAGCGGCCCCGCCCAACAGGGCGGGGCCTTCGGTCAGTTGAGGTGCTGGGGTCCGAACGCGTCGGGGAGCATCTCGCCGAGCGGGCGGATCCCCGACGTCGTCTCCAGGAGCAGCTCGGGCCCCCCGAACTCGTACAGGAGCTGGCGGCAGCGGCCGCACGGCATCAGGGTCTCGCCCTTGCCGTCCACGCACGTGAAGTGGGTCAGGCGGCCGCCGCCGGTCAGCTGGAGCTGCGAGACGAGCCCGCACTCGGCGCACAGGCCGAGCCCGTACGACGCGTTCTCGACGTTGCAGCCCGACACGGTGCGGCCGTCGTCCACACGGGCCGCGGCGCCGACCGGGAAGGCCGAGTACGGCACGTACGCGCGGGACATGGCCTCACGGGCCGCCTCCCTGAGTGCTTCCCAGTCGGCTTCCGTCACTTGCCCTGACCCTTCCGGTAGCGCATGCCGTCGGCCTTCGGCATCCGCAGCCGCTGCGCGGACAGCGAGAGCACCAGGAGGGTGACGACATACGGGGTGGCGCCGACGAAGTCGCCGGGCACCTCATCCGTCAGGAGGTACCAGACCAGGACGACCACGGCAATCACCGCACTGATCGTGGCCTGGATCATGGCCTTGCGGTACGCCTTCCAGCCCGCCAGGAGGGCGAGCAGGACGACCAGCAGGAGCAGCAGCGCGTGGACGGTCTCGCCGCCGTTGCGCAGCTGGAGCGCGTCGGAGAAGCCGAACAGGCCCGCGCCCATGGCGAGTCCGCCCGGCCGCCAGTTGCCGAAGATCATGGCGGCGAGGCCGATGTAGCCGCGCCCGCCGGTCTGGCCCTCCAGGTAGCTGTGGGAGGTGACCAGCGCGAGGAACGCGCCGCCGAGACCCGCGAGTCCGCCGGAGATGGCGACGGCGGCGTACTTGTGCGCGTACACGTTGACGCCGAGGGACTCGGCCGCGACCGGGTTCTCGCCGCAGGAGCGCAGACGCAGGCCGAACGAGGTGCGCCACAGCACCCACCAGCTGCCCACGAAGAGCAGCACGGCGAGGATCGTGATCACGGAGACGTTGGTGACCAGGCCGCCGAGGATGCCGGCGAGGTCGGAGACCAGGAACCAGTGGTGCTGCTCGATGGAGTGCAGCCCGCTGGACAGGCCCGGGATCGTGACGTCGCCCAGCGACTCGGCGGGCGGCGACTGCTTGGGGTTGCCGCCCTTGGCCGCGGGCTCGCCGTCGGCGAAGAACAGCTTGGCGAGGTACTGCGTGGCACCCAGGGCGAGGAGGTTGACGGCCACACCGGAGACGATGTGGTCGACGCCGAACGTGATGGTGGCGACGGCGTGGATCAGACCGCCGAGGACACCGAAGCCGATGCCGCAGACGAGGCCGAGCCACGGGCTGGTCTGCCAGCCGAGCCAGCCGGCGCCGAACGTGCCGAGGATCATCATGCCTTCGAGGCCGATGTTGACCACGCCGGCCCGCTCCGACCACAGGCCCGCGAGGGCCGCGAGCCCGATGGGCACGGCGAGTCCGAGCGCGGCGCTGATCTGGCCGCCGGAGGTGAGCTGGTCGGCGCCCGTGATGACGCGGACGGCGGAGACCAGGAACAGCGCGCCGACGACGACCATCAGGGTCTGCCCCGTGGAGAGCCGGCCGCGCGCCTTCTTGGCGCCGCTCACCGCGGGGGCCGCGGGAGGCGGGGTGTCGGTCTTCGTGGCGCTCATCCGGCCACCTCCTGCTTGTCGGTGCGGACGGCGGCGGCCTGCGCGGCGAGCTCGGCGCCGACCCGCTGCTGCTGGCGCTTGAGCCCGTAGCGGCGTACGACCTCGTAGGCGATGACGACGCACAGGACGATGACGCCCTGGATCACGCCGAGGATCTCCTTGTCGTAGCCCTGGAACTCCAGGTGGTTGGTGGTGCGCTCCAGGAAGCCCCACAGCAGGGCGCCGAGCGCGATGCCGACCGGGTGGTTGCGGCCGAGCAGCGCGATGGCGATGCCCGTGAAGCCGAGACCCACCGGGAAGCTGTTGTCGTACTGGTGGCTGTCGTTGAGCAGCGTCGGCATGCCGACCAGACCGGCCACGGCACCCGAGATGATCATGCTGGTGGCGACCATCTTCTTGACGCTGACGCCGCTGGCCGCGGCCGCCGACTCGGACTGGCCGACCGTGCGCAGGTCGAAGCCGAAGCGCGTGCGGCCGAGGACGAACCAGTACGCGACGCCGACGAGCACGGCGATCACGATGAAGCCCCAGACCTGGCCGGCCGGACCCGCGTCCATCGCGAAGAAGTACGAGGACTTGGGCAGCGGCTTGGTGGAGACCAGGGTGCCGGCGTCGTCGAGCTGGCCGAGCTGCTCGGGCTGGAGCAGGTAGGCGATGATCGCGGTGGCGATCGCGTTCAGCATGATCGTCGCGATGACCTCGCTGACGCCGCGGGTCACCTTGAGGATGCCCGCGATGGCGGCCCACAGGGCACCGGTCGCCATGGCGGCGAGCATGATCAGCGGGATGGACAGCCAGCCGGGCAGCGTGAGCGCCCCGCCGAGCACGGCGGCGACGAACGCGGCGAGCCGGTACTGGCCGTCGACACCGATGTTGAACAGGTTCATGCGGAAGCCGATGGCCACCGCGACACCCGCGAGGTAGTAAGTCGTCGCCTTGTTCAGGATGTAGACCTGGCTGTCGCTCGCGGAGCCGTAGGTCACCATGTCGCTGAACGCGGCGAAGGGGTCCTTGCCGGTCGCCGCGATGATCACGGCGGTGACGACGAGCGCGGCGATGACCGCCAGGAGCGGGGCGGCGACCGCGAGGATCAGCCGCTCCTTGTCGATCCGGGACCTGCCCCGGGATATCAGTGTCTTCATCGGGCGTCCCCGCCTTCGGCGTCTTCCGTGTGCTCGAGGTGGCCGGAGGCCGCACCTGTCATGGCGGAGCCCAGCTCCTCCGGGGTGATGGTGGCGGGGTCGGCGTCGGCGACCAGGCGGCCGCGGTACATCACCCGCAGGGTGTCGGACAGGCCGATCAGCTCGTCCAGGTCGGCCGAGATGAGCAGCACGGCGAGGCCCTCGCGGCGGGCGCGGCGGATCTGGTCCCAGATCTGGGCCTGCGCGCCGACGTCCACACCGCGGGTGGGGTGGGCGGCGATCAGCAGCTTGGGCGCGTGGCTCATCTCGCGGCCGACGATCAGCTTCTGCTGATTGCCACCGGACAGGGAGGCCGCGGTGACCTCGATGCCGGGGGTGCGGACGTCGTAGTCGCGCACGATGCGCTCGGTGTCGGCGCGGGCGGCCTTCAGGTCGAGCAGCCCGCCCTTGGAGTTGGGGCGCTCGGTGACATGGCCGAGGACCCGGTTCTCCCACAGTGGCGCTTCGAGGAGCAGGCCGTGACGGTGCCGGTCCTCGGGGATGTACCCGACGCCGGCTTCGCGGCGCTTGCGGGTGGAGGCCTTGGCGATGTCGTCGCCCTCCAGCACGATCGTGCCCGAGTCGGGGCTCCGCATGCCCATGATGGCCTCGACCAGCTCGGCCTGTCCGTTGCCTTCCACACCAGCGATGCCGAGGACTTCGCCCTTGTGGATGGTGAAGGACACGTCGTCGAGCAGCAGCCGCGTCGCCGGTCCGTTGATGGTGTCGACGAAGAGGAGGCTCGTCGAGGTGCGTTCGTCTGCCGGGTCCATCGAGACCGGGCCGCTGTCGCTCAGCGTCAGCCCGCCGATCTGCAGCATCGGCACGTCCGTCACCGTGGACTCGGAGGTCTCCGGGGTCGGAAGCTCGCTGCCGACCATCAGTTCGGCCAGCTGTCGGGGGGTGGTCTCGCTGGGAACGGCGGAGCCGACCGTCGTCCCCCGCCGGATGACGGTGATCTCGTCCGCGACGGAGAGTACTTCACCCAGCTTGTGGGAGATGAAGATGACGGTGAGGCCCTCGGACTTCAGCTCGCGCAGGTTGTCGAAGAGCGCGTCGACCTCCTGCGGCACGAGCACCGCGGTGGGCTCGTCGAGGATCAGCGTCCGGGCGCCCCGGTAGAGGACCTTGAGGATCTCGATCCGCTGCCGGTCGGCGACCCCGAGCTCCTCGACGAGGACGTCGGGCCGCACCCCGAGGCCGTACGCCTCCGATATCTCGCGGATCTTCGTACGCGCCTTGCCGCCGATGCCGTGCAGCTTCTCGGCGCCCAGGACGACGTTCTCCAGGACGGTGAGGTTGTCGGCCAGCATGAAGTGCTGGTGGACCATCCCGATGCCGCGCGCGATGGCGTCGGCGGGCGTGGCGAAGGTGACCTGGGTGCCGTCGACCGCGATGGTGCCCTCGTCCGGCTTCTGCATGCCGTAGAGGATCTTCATCAGGGTCGACTTGCCGGCGCCGTTCTCACCGCACAGGGCGTGGACGGTGCCCCGCCGTACGGTGATGTCGATGTCGCGGTTGGCGACGACGCCGGGAAAGCGCTTGGTGATGCCGCGCAGTTCGACGGCGGGAGGGCTGGACGCGTTGATGGCGCACTCTCCTCGGGGGACAGGACGTACGTACGGAAGGGGTGAACGGTCGCGCGGAGCCGCGCGGGGGCGCGTCGGCGACGGTAATACGCCAACTCTTAGCTACACGCGTAGAGTTGACACATTGTTATGGCCCGGCGAGGGGAAGCTTTCGCCACTCCCCCCGCCGAGCCAGGCCCTCGGGGCCTCAGGTCACGGGGTGGTCTTGACCTTGACCTTGCCGCTCGCGATCTGCTCCTTGGCGGCGTCCAGCTTGGCCTGGATGTCGTCGATGTAGCCGCCGGAGGTGGCGAGCGAGACGCCGCCGTCCTTCAGGGCGTAGGTGTTGGTGCCGGTCTTCGGCGAACCGTCCTTGACCGACTTGATCAGGTCGAAGACGCCGATGTCGACGTTCTTGACGACCGAAGTCAGGATCGAGGACTTGTACTTGGCCAGACCCGGGATGTTGTACTGGTCCGAGTCGACGCCGATCGCCCAGGCGCCCTTCGTGCCGGAGACGGCCTCGATGGCACCGTTGCCGGAGGAACCGGCCGCCGAGTAGACGACGTCGGCGCCCTTGTCGAGCATGCCCTGGGCGGCTTCCTTGCCCTTGTCCGGGGAGGCGAAGCCGGAGGTGTCCGAACCGTGGCTCAGGTACTGGACGTCGACCTTGATCTTCGGGTTGGTGGCCTTGACGCCCTGGACGTAACCCGCCTCGAACTTCTTGATCAGCGGGACGTCGACACCGCCGATGAAGCCGACGTGGTCCTTCTTCGTCTTCAGCGCGGCGGCGACGCCGGCCAGGTAGGAGCCCTGCTCCTCGGTGAAGACGATGGAGTCGGTGTTCTTGGCGTTCACCACGGAGTCGACGATGCCGAAGCTGATCTTCGGGTACTTCGCGGAGACCTTGGTCATCGAGGTGGCGTACGCGTAGCCGACCCCGATGATGGGGTTGTAGCCGGCGTCGGCCAGGTCGGACAGGCGCTGCTCGCGGTCGGCCTCGGTGTCGGAGGTCTTGGCGGTCAGCTCCTTGAGGTCACCGCCGAACTCCTTCTTGGCCTTGTCGGCACCGCGCGCGGCGGAGTCGTTGAAGGAGTGGTCGCCCCGGCCGCCGACGTCGAAGGCGAGGCCGATCTTGACGCCGCCCTTCTTGCCGGAGTCCGACGAGGAGCCCGAGGACTCGTTGTCCGAGGAAGTGCCGCCACATGCGGTGGCGGTGAGAGCGAGTGCCGCGGTGGCTATGCACGCAGCGGAGATTTTGGCTACCCGGCGCAAGGGAGGCTCCTTCGACCTGACCTGAGCGCCGGGCTCCCGGCGCTGGTTTTCGGACGGATCGTAACGCGCGTAGATGTCAGATAAAGGGCCGTTCCGCAGCCGTTATCGGATTGACGCGAACGCCGCCCGGCCGTGCGGTCTACGGGGCGTTACGGAGGTGGGTCAGGTGGGTTACGTGCCGCCCACACCGACCCTTTCCCCGCACCGGTTCACGCACCCTGCTCCCGCGCGGCCCCGTCCATCAGCGCCGCCGCCGTGAACAGCTCCACCCCTACCGTGATCGCCGAGTCGTCCGCGTCGAAGTCGCCCTGGTGCAGGTCGCGTCCGCCGCGCTCGCCGGGCGTGCGCACCCCGAGGCGGGCCATCGCGCCGGGGACGTGCTCCAGATACCAGGAGAAGTCCTCGCCGCCCAGGCTCTGAGGGGTGTCCTCGACGGAGTGGGGGCCGCGGCGCAGGGTCATCGCCGCGGTCAGGAGGTCGGTGACTTCCGGGTCGTTGACCACGGGCGGCACCCCGCGGATGTAGTTGATCTCCGACTTGGCGCGGTAGAGGTCGGCGATCTCCTGGATCGCGCCGTGCACCAGGTCGGGCGCCTGCCGCCACGCCTCCAGGTCGAGGCAGCGGACGGTGCCCGACAGCTCGGCGTGCTGCGGGATCACGTTGCACGCGTGGCCGGATTCGATACGGCCCCAGGTCACGGCGAGGCCCGAACGGGCGTCGATGCGGCGGGCGACGAGCGCGGGGACCTCGGTGGCCACCTTCGCGGCGGCGGTCACGAGGTCGGTGGTGAGGTGGGGGCGCGCGGTGTGCCCGCCGGGCCCGTCGAGCGCGACCTCGAGACGGTCGCAGGCCGAGGTGATCGCGCCCGGCCGCAGTCCGATCCGGCCCGCGTCGACCTTCGGGTCGCAGTGCACGCCGATGATCGACCCGACGCCTTCGAGGACGCCCGACTCGATGGCGTCGGGGGCGCCGCCGGGCAGCACCTCCTCGGCGGGCTGGAAGATCAGGCGTACGGGGTGCGGGAGCCGGCCCTGCCGGTGCAGCTCGGCGAGGACCAGGCCCGCCCCGAGCACGACCGTCGTGTGCACGTCGTGACCGCAGGCGTGGGCCCGGCCGGGCACGGTGGAGCGGTAGGCGCAGCTCGCCTTGGTGTCCGGGATGGGGAGCGCGTCGATGTCGGCGCGCAGGGCGAGCATGGGGCGCCCGCCCCGCCACTCCCCGTCCTCGGTGCCGATGTCGCAGACGAGTCCGGTGCCGATGTCCAGGATGCGTGGCGTGAGTCCGGCCTTCTCGAGGCGGGCCCTGATCGCCGCCGTCGTGCGGAACTCCTGGTTGCCGAGCTCGGGGTGCATGTGCAAGTCACGCCGGAAGGCGACCAGTTCGGCACGGAGCTCTTCGGACAACGTGCCGGGCAGCGCTCCTGCGGGGACCGCTTCCGCGGGCTGACCGGCCTCGGACCCTGGGGACATCAATTGGTTCACCCTTTGAAGGGTAGGCCGGGGCGGGGGGCAACCGCCCCACGATCAACAAAAATTCAACCGAATTGGGGTAAGAAACTCGGGCCCGGCTCGCATGGCATACCCGTACGGGGGGTATGACACCTCTTTCATACCCCCCACCGGCCTCAGCTACCCGACGATCGCCACCGGCGCGTCCCAGGCGTCCCGGTCCACTGTGATCGTGTAACCGCCGCGGGACTCCTTGCTGTTCACCATGTACTGGTGGGCGCGGCGGTGGCCCGTCCACAGGGTGGAGGCGAAAGGCCAGTCGGACGTCGTGGTGTTGACCTTGTCCCAGAGCGCGTACCAGAGGACGTCCGGCATGTCGGTGCGGTTCGTCGTCGTGGCGACGGCCTTCGCGCTGGAGCTGCGGAAGCCGTAGAAGCCGGTCCGGTAGTTCTTGGCGTGCACGGCCTTGTCCCAGGCGCGGACGTAGGTGAGGACCGCGTTGTTGCAGGACGTGTCGGTGGTGTCGTACGACTCCATGTCCAGGTAGAGCGGGGAGCCGCTCTTCATGCCGAGGGCTGCGGCCTTGGTGACGGCGTCGGCGCCGTCCTGCGCACCGAGCGACGCGGCGGTGGACGCGGTCATCTTCTCGGGGTTCGCGCCGGACTGGCAGGGCGGCTGGGCGCCCACGTAGAGCGGGATCAGTTTCCAGCCGGAGGCGCTGACCGACTTCACCCACGAGGCGGTGAGGTTGGGCTGGGCACAGCCGCGGTTCTTGCCGCCCACGTAGACGGCGGCGGCGCCGTAGAAGCCGGTCTTCCAGGCCTTCATGGCGGAGAGCGAGGGGGCCGTGCAGGTGTCGAAGGCGCGGCCGGTGTACGTCTTGGCCGCGGGCAGGGTGGTGGCTGTCGCGGACTGGGCCACGATCGCTCCGGTGGCGGCCAGTGCCACGCCTGCGGCGGACATGGCGAGGTAGCGGCGTCTCTTGGACAGGCGGTGCCGGGGGTGCGTCACGGGTTCCTCTGGGCGCTCTGTACGGATGCGGAGTGGGGGGTGCGGTGGGTTTGACCGGCCGGTGCCCCGACGCGTTGCCCTTCGGATGGCCATGCGATCACCAAGGTCTGGCCAAGATCCCGGAGGCTGGGGTTCACATCGCCGGGGCGACCGAGGCGAGGCGGTGTACGTCGCGTGCGGTGCCGGTGACGCCGGAGAGGAAGCCCTGGGCGCGCGGTGAGGCGTTCTCCGTCAGCCACGCGGGGTCGATGTCGCAGACGGCCACGCGGACCTCGGTGCCGGCGAGGGCCAGGGGCAGGGTGTGGACGACCGTCGAGGGGAAGCTGAGGATCGTACGGCCGATGGGGCCGCGGCGGGCGATCAGTTCGAGGGGGAGGTCGGGGCGGACCACTTCGAGGCCGGTCTCGGTGGCGATGCGGTGCAGTTTGTCCGAGCTCTCGCGGCGGTGGGCGAAGTAGCGGGTCGCGCCGTGGGCGCGGGCGAGGGTCTGGACGGCCTCCAGGTAGCGGTCCGGGTCGACGACGCCGGTCTCGACGAGGGACGTGCCGACGAGGTCGGCGCCGTTCCTCATGCGGGGCGGGCCGAAGCGGGCGCGGGTCCAGGTGAAGTCGTTGCGGGTGACGCGGACGCCGTCGGGGACGGAGTCGATCGGCATGGCCGAGAAGACCTCGACGGTGCGGCGGGTGCCGTCGGGGGTGAGGCGGCGGCGGGCGGCGGCGGAGACGGGCGCGAAGACGACGTCGCGCGGTCCGGGGCGGCCGCCGCGGCGGTGCCAGCGCACGAGGCGCTCACCGCGGGCGAGCTGGGAGACGAACTCCATGGTCGCGGTGCCGTCGTCGACGACGACGAGTTCGGCGGCCCGGGTGATCGTCAGCAGGAGCTGCACGTAGCGGGAGAACGGGTCACCGATGACGATGCGGGCGGCCTTGCGCAGCGCGCCCGCGAGTCCGCCGATGGTGTGGAAGGGCGCCGTGGCGCCGCCGCGTGCCTCTTCCCAGCGGACGGTGTGGCCCTCGTCGCGGGCGAGTTCGGCCATGCGGCGCAGCTGGCCGCGGGTCATGGGGTCCGTGGGCGACAGGACGACCAGGGTGATCCGGTCCGTCGTCTCGGTGCTCTCGGCGAGATGCGCCCATTCCAGGACGTTGAGGAGCTGGACGGGGCTCTCCACGAAACACAGGGTTCCGGAGCGTGCTGCTGACATGGGCCCTCCGAGGGACCTGTGGGGGTTGGGGCCCGTGGGCCGGCGCCCGGCTGGGCGCCGGCCCACACGGGCGGACGTCGGACGGTCAGACGCCGACCGGCTCGCCCGCGGCGACGGCGATCTCCGACTCGGCGACGACGCCCGCGACGCGGCGGAGCTTCTTCATCGGGCCGAGCTCCGACTCGTAGACCTTCTTGACGCCGTCACCGAGGGACGCCTCGATGGTGCGGATGTCGCGCACGAGGCGGGTGAGGCCCTGCGGCTCGACGGAGGCGGCCTGGTCGGAGCCCCACATGGCGCGGTCGAGGGTGATGTGACGCTCGACGAAGGTGGCGCCGAGGGCGACGGCGGCGAGCGTGGTCTGCAGGCCGGTCTCGTGGCCGGAGTAGCCGATCGGGACGTTCGGGTACTCGGCCTGGAGGGTGTTGATGACGCGGAGGTTGAGCTCCTCGGCCTGCGCCGGGTACGTCGAAGTGGCGTGGCACATCAGGATGTTGTCGCTGCCGAGGACCTCGACCGCGTGCCGGATCTGCTTCGGCGTCGACATGCCGGTGGAGAGGATGACCGTGCGGCCGGTGGAGCGCAGGGCGCGGAGCAGCTCGTCGTCGGTGAGCGACGCGGAGGCGACCTTGTGGGCCGGGATGTCGAACTTCTCCAGGAAGGCGACGGCCTCGGTGTCCCACGGGGAGGCGAACCAGTCGATGCCGCGCTTCTTGCAGTGCTCGTCGATCTGGCGGTACTCGTCCTCGCCGAACTCGACGCGGTGGCGGTAGTCGATGTACGTCATGCGACCCCAGGGGGTGTCGCGCTCGATGTCCCACTGGTCGCGCGGGGTGCAGATCTCCGGGGTGCGCTTCTGGAACTTGACGGCGTCGCAGCCGGCCTCGGCGGCCACGTCGATCAGCTTGAAGGCGTTGTCGAGGTCGCCGTTGTGGTTGATGCCGATCTCGCCGGTGATGTACACGGGGTTACCGGGGCCGGCCGTCTTCGAACCGAACGTGCGCAGGCGGGAGTTGGTGCTCATGACTGGGGAGTTCCTTACTTGTTGAGGGAGTCGAGAGAAGGGCCGAGGATCCAGGTGGCGATCTCTCGGATCGCGCCGTCACCGCCGGGGAGAGCGGTGACCGCGCGCGCGGCGCCTCGTACGACGTCGTGGGCGCTCGCGACCGCCACGGGCCAGCCGACAAGGCCGAAGCACGGGAGGTCGTTGACGTCGTTGCCGACGTAGAGCACGCGCTCGGGCGCGATGCCCTGCTCCTCGCACCACTGCTTGAGTGCGAGGTCCTTGCGGTCGATGCCGTGCAGGACCGGGATCTGGAGCTTCCTGGCCCGGGCGGCGACGACCGGGTTCTGTTCCGTGGACAGGATCAGCAGCGGCAGGCCCGACTTGCGCAGGGCCGCGATGCCGAGGCCGTCACCGCGGTGCACGGTGACGAACTCCCGTCCGTCGGAGTCGATCAGCACCTTGTCATCGGTCTGGGTGCCGTCGAAGTCGAGGACGACCGCGTCGATGTCTTCGGCGGTCGGGAGGGAGCCGGGCCTGTTCGCGTCGAAGAGGGGCGCGAGGGCACGGGCGCGGGAGAGGTCGTGCGGGTCGTCGATCTCCAGGACCCGCGCGGGGTCGGTGCGGACGAGTTCCGTGCGGCCGAAGAAGCGGTGCTTGGCCTCGCGGAAGCCGCTCGCGTCCATGGCGTAGACCGCGCCGGTCTCCAGGAGGTCCTGGGGGCGGTCCTGGCGCATCTGGCGGAAGGACTTGTCGTGGTTGACGCCGTAGCCGCCGCTGGTGGCCGCGGGAGCGACCAGCGTGTCCGTGCTGCCTTCGACGGAGGCGCGCTCGACCGCGGCGGGCGCGGCCGGCTCGTCATCGGCGTCGCGCCACACGAAACCGTGGAAGGGGGCGACGGTCAGGGCCGTGTCGGCGCCCTTCTCGACGATCGCGTTGACGACGCCGTCTATGTCCTCGCGGACGATGAAGGGGCTGGTGCACTGGACGAGGAGCACGACGTCGACCGCTGCGCCCTGGAGGGCCTCGTGGGCGTCGAGGGCGTGCAGCACGGCCGCCTCGGAGCTCGACTTGTCGCCGGCGATGGCGGCCGGCCGCAGGACGACCTCGGCTCCCGCCTCGCGGGCCGCGGCGGCGATCGCGGCGTCGTCGGTGGAGACCACGACGTCCGTGACGAGCCGGGTGGCGCGGCACTCGCGGACGGTGCGGGCCACGAGGGGCACGCCACCGACCGGGGCGAGGTTCTTGGCGGGCACTCCCTTGGAGCCGCCACGGGCGGGGATCACGGCGAGGACGCGGCGGACCGGTGCCGCTGTGCCCGCTTCCGGGTTGGTCATCAGGTCTCCTTGAGGGGTACGGGCGTTCACAGCTCGCCCATCCGCCGGATGACGGGCGCCACGCGCTGCACTCCGTGCCGGTAGGCGCCACGGGCGGCGCGGCGCACGATCTGGCGGACGGGGCCGGGCTCCTTGCCGGCGGCGGGTGCGCCGGGCAGCGGCGTCCCGTCGGGGGCGAGGTGGTGGCGGGCGAGGATGCGCGGCAGATAGCCGGGGGCGGTGGTGAGGCTGTAGTAGGGGGCCAGGGGCGGGAGCCGGTCGGCTCCGGTGAGGCCGGTGACCCGGGCGCGGGCCGTGTCGAAGGCGGTGTCGTACGTGCCGTCGGCCGCGACGCCCTGGCGTGCCACCCACTCCTCGTCGGCCTTCGGCAGGTGGCCCGCGTCGAGCTGGTCCCAGGAGGCGAGGCACCCGGAGCCGGTGAAGTGGTGGTTGCCGAGAGCCTCGCGCACCCCGAGGTCGGTGAGCAGGGCGGTGGGGATGCGCCGGTGCAGGGCTTCGAGCGCGGCCGTCGAGCTGACGGTGACCAGGAGGTCGGTGCGGTCGAGCACCTCGCCCATGTGCCCGTAGACGAGGCGGCAGTTGGCGGGCAGTCCGCCGTCGATCCGCTGGGCGAGCTTCTGGTAGGGCGCCTCTTCGATGTGGGTGGTGTGCTCGCCGGGCTTGCTGCGCAGCTTGAGCAGTACCTCGCGCTCGGGGTGCAGCCGGGCGTGTCCGACGAGCCGCTCGAGCAGGTAGGCGCGGTCGGCGGGGGTGTCCGGTACGGAGGGCTGCGCGGCGAAGACGACCGTGTACGGGTCGTGCTTCTCCTCGTAGGGCGTGCCGCCGAGGAACGGCAGCGCGCACTCGGTCACCGAGGAGGCGTCGGCGTCCACACCCTCGTACACGGCGCGGAAACGGTCCGCGTCGTGGCGGGAGTTGGCGAGGACGAGGTCGGCGCCGTGCCGCAGGAGCAGTCCGTCGGCGAGCTTCTCGTAGACGACGCCCACGTAGCCGGTGACGACGACGGGCCGCCGGTCCCGGCCCTGCCAGGCCCGCGCGAGGCCGTGGAGCATGGCCTGGACGGCGCCGCCGACGAGGGCGAGGACGACGACGTCGTACCGGTCGGCGTCCTGCTCCATACGGCGCAGGAATTCGACGGCGGTGACTTCGTCGAGGCTGTCGGCGCGGACGCCGACTTCGTCGAGTTGGCGGGGTGTGGGGGTCGCCCGGCCGCGCAGGAGGAATCCGTTGAGCGGGCTCTCGTCGGTGGTGAGGCGGCGCGCGGTGAGCGCGCCCCACTTCCACCGGGTGTCGGAGTCCGCGAGCACGGCGACCCGTCGGGTCTCAGAGGTACTTGCTGGCACACCGAAGAAGCTAGGAAGCGATTTGGGACCGCGGCCCAACCGGAGTGCAACAAACGGTTAACAGCGCACCGACGAATGGCGAATCCGGCCGGGAAGCGTCCGGGAAGCAGGCGGGTTCACTATTCCGCCACGCGTCGTTCACCTGACATCTCACCATCGGTCAAGACGAATGCCGGGCCGCCGCCTAGCGTCCTTCACGTGGTCAAGCTCTCCGTCATCGTGCCGTTCTACAACGTGCAGCAATACGCGCCCGACACCCTCAGAAGTCTTCGCGCCAACGCGCGCGACGACTTCGAATTCATTCTCGTCGACGACTGTTCGAAGGACGAGACCCCGGACATTCTCGCGCGCGCCGAGCGCGAGCTGCCCGGCGCAGTCCTGGTCAGACACGAAAAGAACGGAGGCCTGGCCACCGCGCGCAACACCGGACTCGACGCGTCGCGCGGTGAGTACCTGACATTCCTGGACGGCGACGACTGGCTCGCCCCCGGTTACTACGAGCGACTCCTCGCCTCCATAGAGGGTCTGGGCTGCGACTTCGTCCGTACGGACCATGTCCAGTGCACCGCGCGGGCCCGCACCGTCCACCGCGTGCCGACCGGCAGGCGCGGTGTCGTCATGGATCCGCGCGAGGCGATCCTGCCCGCCGACCGCTCGACGTCCGTCGACTACGCGTACGCGTGGGCCGGTATGTATCACCGCCGGCTCGCCGACGCCGGTCTCCTCCACTTCACCGACGGCCTGCGTACGGCCGAGGACCGGCCGTGGATCTGGCGGCTGCACCGCGAGGCGAAATCCTTTGCCGCGGTGGGTCTTCTCGGGGTTTTCTACCGGCGCGGTGTCGCGTCCTCGCTGACGCAGATCGGCGATGTCCGGCAGCTCGATTTCATCAAGGCGTTCGACCAGGTGGTGGCCGAAACGGCGCAGGACAAGGACGCGGAAAGTCTTCTGCCGAAGGCCGTCCGTACGTACTGCGCGATTATTTCCCACCACTTGGGATCCATCGAAAGGTTCGAACCGGCAGTGGCGCGCAAATTGAAGACAATGAGTTCCGCGGCGCTGAAGCGCATGCCGCAGGACGTGCTCGACGACGCGCTCGACTCGATGGACGTACAGCGGGCGACGCGCCTGCGCCGGCTGCGGCGCCGCCCCGCCGCGGCGGGGGTGGCTGCCGCGTGACCACGCAGATCTTCCTCGCCTCCACGCTGTACGGGACCGCGACGCTCGCCGCGGCCCTCGACGCGGACTGCTTCGCGCCCGCGGACCGGCGCATCCTGCTCGTCGCCAACAACGCGGCGACCCCGGAGACGACTCCCGCCATCGACGAGATGCCGGGCTTCGAGCGGCTGCGCGGCCGCTTCGACGACGTCGTGTCGTGGAACGAGACCATCGCGCCGTTCCACCCGGGCGGCTGGGCCCCGCGCCCGGACGACGTACCGCTGTGGGAGCGCCATCTGCGTCTCGCCTGGGACCTGGGCGACGACGACGTCGAGCTGGCCGTGGAGTCGATCCAGGTCAACCCGGCGATGGCGGTGGCGCAGATCTTCACCGGCGTCCCCGTCGACGTGTACGCGGACGGCCTGATGAGCTACGGCCCCACCCGCAACAAGATCGACCCGCTGGTCGGCACGCGCGTACGGCGGCTGCTGCATCTGGACCTCGTGCCGGACCTGAAGCCGCTGCTCCTCACGGAGTTCGGCGTGGTGCCCGAGATCCTCCCGACGGACGTCTTCGTGAAGGCGCTGGCCGAACTGAGCGATGTGAGCGGCGAGTTGCCGCCCGTCGGGCCCGAACCGGCCGTGCTGCTCGGGCAGTACCTGTCCGCGCTCGACATCCTCACCGCGCAGGAGGAGGAGGACCTGCACGTGCGGATGATGCGCGGCGCGGTCGCCCTCGGCCACACGCGGATCGTCTTCAAGCCCCATCCGACGGCGCCGGCCACCTGGTCCCGCACGCTGGAGGCGGAGGCGGAGAAGCTCGGCGTCGAACTCACCGTCCTCGACACGCCCGTGCTCGCCGAGGTTCTGTACCAGCGGATGCGCCCGGCCCTGGTGGTCGGCTGCTTCTCGACGGCGCTTTTGACCGCGTCCGCGTTCTACGGCATCCCGGTCGCCCGCATCGGCACCGGCACCCTCCTCGACCGCCTCGCGCCGTACCAGAACAGCAACCGCGTCCCGGTCACGATCGTGGACGCGCTGCTGCCGGAGCTGTCGGAGCAGGCGGCCGTGACCGCGCAGGAGTCCGGCACGGCGACCGCCGAGCTGAATCAGCTGGTGCGCGCGGTCGGCTTCGCGATGCAGCCGAAGATCTACCCGGAGCTGCGGGCGGCGGCCGAGCGCTACCTCTCCACGCGCCTGAACGACCACACGTGGCGCTACTTCAAGCGCCGCCGGCTCACCTCCCTCGCGCTGCCCGGCGCCGTTCCGGCCCAGCTCGCGTTCATTCCGCGCAACGCGACGGTGCGCCGAGTCGCCCGCCGCGCGCGCTCGTTCAAGCGGGCCGCCCTCGGATGAGTACTTCAGAGACGACGCTCCCGAAGCTTTCCCCGGGAGCGGACGCCACGGTGCGGACCGCGCGCTCCGGCGCGCACGCACCGCGGCTGAGAGCCCTGGACGGCCTACGACTCATAGCCGCCCTGATGGTCGCCGCGTACCACTACGGCGGCCGCGACGGTGAGGTGTCCCAGGCGTGGGGCACGTCACTGAAAGTCCAGTTCCCCTCACTGCACCAGTGGTTCGCCTACGGCTGCCTCGGGGTGCAGATCTTCTTCGTCATAAGCGGCTTCGTGATCTGCATGAGCGGCTGGGGCAAGCCCCTGCGCTCGTTCTTCGCCTCCCGCGCGTCCCGTCTGCTGCCGTCGTACTGGGCGGCCGTGATCCTGGTGACGGCGGTCTTCGCGCTGCCCGTGGTCGCGTACAAGGCGGTCTCGCCCAGTGACGCGCTCCTCAATCTGACGATGCTTCAGCAGCCGCTCGGCGTGGACCGGGTCCTCGGCGTGTGCTGGACGCTGTGGGCCGAGGTCCGCTTCTACGCGCTGTTCGCCCTGTGCGTCGTCCTGCCGGGCGCGAACCGGAGCCGCATCGTGCTGTTCTGCGCCGTGTGGACGCTGGCCGCCGCGATCACCCAGGCGTCCGGCGAGCCGGCCCTCGAGGTCATCCTGATGCCGGAGTACGCGCCCTACTTCATCGGCGGCGTCGGCCTGTATCTGCTCCACCTCGACCGCCGCGACATGACCGCGTGGGGCATCGTCCTCGTGAGCTGGCTGATCGGTCAGCACTACGCGGTGGCCGCACTGTGGCACGCACCGAATCCTCACTTCTTCTCGTACCGCGGGTCGGGAACGATCATCCTGATAGTGACGCTCGGTTTCGTGGCGGTGGGCGCGATCGCGCTCGGGCTGCTGAACCGGGTCAACTGGGGATGGCTGACGGTCGCCGGTGCGCTGACGTACCCGTTCTACCTGGTCCACGAGCATCTGGGCTGGGTGACGATCGAGGTGCTGCACCGGCGTCTCGGGCTGCCCTCGGCCGCGACGTTCACGCTCACGGTGGCCGCGATGCTCACCCTCGCGTGGCTCCTGAACCGCTTCGTCGAGAAGCCGCTTGCACCTTTCCTGCGCAAACAACTGAACCCCGCTTCCGCCAGGATTCACTGAGGATTCATGCCCGGAGGAGTTTGCTGAACGATTGGCGGATGCGATCTGCGGGCGCCTTGACCCTGTCCGAAAGAAGCTCATAGGTTCGCGTCCCATGACTGCTGTGCACACCACCGCCCGGCGCCCGATCGACCTCGACGACGTACCCGGCTGGTTCCCCCCGCTCGACCAACTCCTGTTCACCTGGTTCCTCGAACGACAGGCGCGGCGGGAGGTCAGCGGCGATCTGCTCGAACTCGGCACCTACATGGGCAAGAGCGCGGTGCTTCTCGGACACCACCTGCGCAGCGCCGAGAAGTTCACCGTGTGCGACCTGTTCGAGGGCGACGCCCCTGACGAGGCGAACCAGGCCGAATCCACCAAGTCGTACGCCTCACTGACCCGGCAGGCCTTCGAGGAGAACTACCTCTCCTTCCACGACGAGCTGCCGAAGGTCGTCCAGGCGCCCAGCTCCGTGATCTCCGCCGAGGTCGACCCGGTCACCTGCCGCTTCGTCCACATCGACGCCTCGCACCTCTACGAGCACGTGTACGGCGACATCGGCGCGGCCCGCGAGCTGCTCGGCCCGGGCGGCATCGCCGTCCTGGACGACTTCCGCTCCGAGCACACGCCGGGCGTCTCCGTCGCCGCGTGGGAGGCCGTGCTCAACCGCGGCCTGCGCCCGCTGTGCCTGAGCACCCAGAAGCTGTACGCCACGTGGGAGGACCCCGAACCCCTCCAGGACGAGCTCCTCGACATGCTGAGGGAGCGCGACGACATCGCCCTGAGCGTGCAGCAGGCGGCCGGGCACCGCCTGGTGCGCGCGAAGTCGAAGGCGGTCAAGGCGCCCGCGTCCCCGCGCTCCCGCCACCACGTGGAAGCGGCGGAGGAACCGAAGGCCGCCCCTGCCCCGCGACCGGCCCCCGTACGCAAGCGCAGCCCGGCCCGCCGTATCGCCGCGGACCTGCTGCCGCCGATCGTCACCCGGGCCGTACGCCGCGCCCGCAGGGGCTAGCCGGACAGGGGCCGGGCCGAGAGGCCTCAGGCCCCCGCGAGGGACAGCTTCACCGCGAAGCCCAGGAACAGCACGCCCGCCGCAGTGGTCGCGCCCGCCGAGAGCCGCTTGCGGCGCCGGAAGGCGCCGGCCAGGCGGGTGCCGCTGAAGATCAGGGTGGAGAGGTAGAGGAAGCTCGCGGTCTGGAGCAGCCCGCCGAGGACCACGAAGGACAGCGCCGGGTAGGCGTAACCGGGGTCCACGAACTGAACGAAGAAGGAGATCAGGAAGAGGATCGCCTTCGGGTTGAAGAGGCTGACGATCAGGGCGCGGCGGTACGGGTGCTCGTCACCGCTCCCGGTCACCGGCTGCGCCTCGCTCTCCACGACGGGCTCACCGCGCTGCTTCCACAGGGCCCGCGCCGACCGGATCATGCCGATCGCCATCCACGTCAGATAGCCCGCTCCGGCGTACTTCACGACGAGGAAGAGCACGGGCGTCGTCTGCAGCACGGAGGCCGCGCCGAGCGCGGCCAGTGTCATCAGGACCGTGTCCCCGGTGAAGACACCCGCGGCGGCCGCGTATCCGGTGCGTATGCCTTTGCGGGCGGCCACGGAGAGCACGTAGAGAGAGTTCGGTCCTGGGAGCAGGACGATGAGGACGAGGCCGGCCAGATAGGTCGGGAGATTGATGACACCGAGCATGAAAGGGAGTGTCGCACGCCTATATGGCTATACGACACTCCCTGGTCAGAGGGTGATACGTGACCTCGGAACGCGGCCTCAGAACGCGTCGGTCGGGATGTACGTGCCCCACACGTCGCGCAGCGCGTTGCAGACCTCGCCGACGGTGGCGCGGGCGCGCAGGGCGTCCTTCATCGGGTAGAGGACGTTGGCTGTGTCCGCGTCGCTCTCCGCCGCCTTCTTGAGCGCGGCGAGCGCCGCGTCCACGGCCGCCTGGTCGCGCGCGGCGCGCAGTTTCGTGAGGCGCTGGGCCTGCTGGGCCTCGATCGCCGGGTCGACGCGCAGCGGCTCGTAGGGCTCCTCGGCGTCGAGCTGGTAGCGGTTGACGCCGACCACGACACGCTCGCCGGAGTCGGTCTCCTGCGCGATGCGGTACGCGGAGCGCTCGATCTCGTTCTTCTGGAAGCCGTGCTCGATGGCGTCGACCGCGCCGCCGAGGTCCTCGACCTTCGTCATGAGTTCGAGGGCGGCGGCCTCCACGTCGTCCGTCATCTTCTCGACGACGTACGACCCGGCGAACGGGTCGACGGTGGCGGTCACGTCGGTCTCGTAGGCGAGGACCTGCTGGGTGCGCAGGGCGAGGCGCGCGGACTTGTCGGTCGGCAGCGCGATGGCCTCGTCGAAGGAGTTCGTGTGCAGCGACTGCGTGCCGCCGAGCACGGCGCCGAGGCCCTGGACGGCGACGCGGACGAGGTTGACCTCGGGCTGCTGGGCGGTGAGCTGCACGCCCGCGGTCTGGGTGTGGAAGCGGAGCATCAGCGACTTGGGGTTCTTCGCGCCGAACTCCTCCTTCATGACCTTGGCCCAGATCCGGCGGGCCGCGCGGAACTTGGCGACCTCTTCCAGGATCGTCGTCCGGGCCACGAAGAAGAAGGACAGGCGCGGCGCGAAGTCGTCGACGTCCATGCCGGCCGCGACGGCCGTGCGCACGTACTCGATGCCGTCCGCGAGCGTGAACGCGATCTCCTGCGCGGGCGAGGCACCGGCCTCGGCCATGTGGTAGCCGGAGATCGAGATGGTGTTCCACTTCGGGATCTCGGCCTTGCAGTACTTGAAGATGTCGGCGATCAGCCGCAGGGAGGGCTTCGGCGGGAAGATGTACGTGCCCCGGGCGATGTACTCCTTCAGCACGTCGTTCTGGATCGTGCCGGTCAGCTGGTCCGCGGGGACGCCCTGCTCCTCGCCGACGAGCTGGTACATGAGCAGGAGCAGCGCCGCCGGGGCGTTGATCGTCATCGACGTGGACACCTTGTCGAGCGGGATGCCGCCGAACAGGATCCGCATGTCGTCGATCGAGTCGATGGCCACGCCGACCTTGCCGACCTCGCCGGAGGCGATCGGGGCGTCCGAGTCGTGGCCCATCTGGGTGGGCAGGTCGAAGGCGACGGACAGGCCCATCGTGCCGTTGGCGATGAGCTGCTTGTAACGGGCGTTGGACTCGACGGCGGTGCCGAAGCCGGCGTACTGGCGCATCGTCCACGGGCGGCCGGTGTACATCGACGGGTAGACGCCCCGCGTGAACGGGTACTTTCCGGGCTCGCCGAGCTTCTCGGCCGCGTTCCAGTCGGCCAGCGAATCGGGGCCGTAGACCGGCTCGATGGGCAGTCCTGACTCAGACTCGCGCGCCATGGTTGTGCCTCCAGCTCGGTTGTTACTTGCCAGTCGGTTCGACCCCCGCGACGGACTGTAGCGGCGCGCCTGCTCGCGGTGGAGAGCCGCATGCTGGGACCTTGCTCACAGCGCGTCCGTCATGTTTCTCCATCCCACAATGCGCGGCACTTACGCTGAGTTCGCAACCGGACGCGCGCGGGAAACATCTCTGTTGGCACATCGGACTAGTGGCGAGACTGCGGGGGACCGGATGCGTGCGACCGTCATGCGTGGATCACTCGCCGTCGCCGGGGTCATCGCCCTGGTCGGCGGCTGTAGGACAGGGGCCGTCGACAGCGGAGGCAAGCAGCCGCCCCCGAAGGCGAACGGCTCGGCGTCACCGGCCCCGTCCGACGACGCGAAGAGACCGGGCCCGTCCCCCTCCCCCTCCCGCACCCGCACCCCGTCGGTCAGACCGACGCCGCCGCCGAAGGTCCTCATGGCGCGTGGCGCAAGCGGCGGCAAGGTACGCGAACTCCAGGCCAGGCTGCGGCAGATCGCGTGGCTCTTCGAGGGGCCGAACGGAAAGTACGGCCCGGCGACGACCAAGGCGGTCGAGGGCTTCCAGGGCAAGCGGGGCCTGCCGCGCACGGGGAACACGGACACGGTGACCTGGGCGCGGCTGGTGAAGATGACGCACGCCCCGACGCGCGACGAGCTGTACGCGTCCGGCGGGCAGCCCGCGGCGAAGCCGGACCCGCGCTGCATGACGGGCCGCGTCGTCTGCATCAGCAAGACCAGCCGCACGCTGACGTGGATGATCGACGGTAAGGCGCTGATGACCACGGACGTGCGGTTCGGCTCGCAGTTCACGCCCACCCGCGAGGGCGTCTTCAGCGTGTACTGGAAGTCCCGGCACCACGTCTCGACGATCTACCACACGGCCATGCCGTACGCGATGTTCTTCAGCGGCGGCCAAGCGGTGCACTACTCGGCGGACTTCGCGGCCCGCGGCTACAGCGGGGCGTCGCACGGGTGCGTGAACGTGAGGGACGAGGGGAAGATCGCGTCGCTGTTCGCACAGGTCCGCAACGGCGACAAGGTCGTCGTCTACTGGTGACGTGCGCACAGGTGGCCAGAAGGAGTGGGGCGCGGGCGGGACCGGGGGAACGTGTCCCGCC
>NZ_JBSGTG010000016.1:48701-244934 GCF_053607285.1 Streptomyces sp. NPDC055140
GGGCTTGGTGGGGGTCTTGCCTCCCCCGCCCCCCCCCCCCCATCGGGGCTTTTTTCTCTGGGGGGGGGGGGGCCCGCGGGGCCGGGGGGGGGGGGGGGGGGGGGGGGGGGGGGGGGGCCGGCCCCCCCCCCGCGCCAGTGGCACAGAGCCGAAGGTACGGGGGGAACCCGCGGCTCGTGCACGGCCGATGACCAGTCGGCTCACTTGTTACTGCGCCATGCCGTCCAAAAACGTCACACCCGCCTCGGAAATCCTTTGTTCCCGCAGGTCAGGGCGCATCAGAGCAGGTCGGTACGGAGGTCAACGCGGAGGTCAGCGCCGGCTCAGGACGTGCTCAGGGCTGTACGGCCGCGGCGCTGTACGAGGCCGAGGCCGTCGCGGTCGGCGTCGTCGGCCCGGTGCCCGAGGCGTCGCCGCCCGGATCGGACGGGACCCACGAGGCGGTCGGCACGGCGCCACTGACGCCGGAGTCCTCGCCGTTCTGGCTGTCCTCGTCGCCGTCCTTGCCGCTGTTCTTGTCGTCGCTCTTGTTGCCGCCGTCGTCCGCGCCGGCGGAGTCGTCGGCCTCTTCGAGGACTCGGGCGCAGAACCGGTCGGGGTCACGGTCCCGCTTCTTCGTGGCGATGCGCTTCGCGGCGGCCCTGAGGCGCTCCTTCTCGGAGTCGCTCAGGGCGCCGCCGCGGTACTTGCGGCAGGCGTCGACCAGGTGCTGCCGCCAGGCCTCCCGGTCCGCGGCGTCCGATTCGCGCAGCCCGGTGCCGGGCTGCGTCGTCGCCGGACCGGGCCGGCCCGCCGTGTCGTTCCGGGACGGGGCGTCCGAGCCCGGCGCGTGCGAGGGGCCGTCGGGCACGGCGCTGCCCGAGCGTCCGCCGTCGGTCTCCGAGATGTCGGACGACGGTGAGGTGAGGGGCTGTTCGGGAGACGCGGCGGCGGAGACGCTGGCGGCGGGCCCGGGTTCGCCGCGGCCGCCGAACGGCGACGGGAGCACCCCGGTTCCGGCCGCGACGGCGACGCCGCCGATCATGCACCCGGCGAGCGCGGCGGCCATCCCGAACCGCACCGGGCGGCCCCAGCGGACGGGCCGCGCGTCGGGTCTCACGAGGCGGACACTGCCGACGTCGGAACCGGCGCACCCGTCGATGGCGACGTTCGTGTTCGCGTTCGCGTCGTTCTCATGGCCCACGGGTCCGTGGAGCGAGGAGACCGGGGCGAGAGCCCCGCGGGGCCTGGCATGGCGTGCCTTCAGAGCCGCCGCGCCGGACTCCTCCGCGACGGATTCGCGCGCCTTGCGGAACGCGGCCAACGCGGCCGCCTCGCCCGGCAGCTCGCCTCCCTCTACGCGTGTCACGGCAAGGGCGTCGAGTGTCTCGGCGAGGCGGGCGGCCCGGGCGCGGGTGGCTGCGTCGACGGCTTCCAGGGGCTCACCGCGCAGCAGACGCTCGGCCGCGTCCCGGTCCAGCCACTTGTTGTGCTCGTCGGCCATCACATGTCCTTCTGCGTCCGCGTCCGCGAATGCGTCACACCGGCGGACGTCACCGCGTGCCCGCGCGGCTCTCTCGGGGGCGGTACGGCGTCGAGCGTGCCGTCACGGCCCGCGTGCTCCGTCTGCACATGCGAATCCTCGGCGCCGAGCAACTCGGCGAGGCGCTTGAGGCCGCGGTGCGCGGCGGTCCTGACGGCGCCCGGCCGCTTGCCCAGCGTCTGGGCGGCGCTCTTCGCGTCGAGCCCGACGACGACGCGCAGGACGACGGCCTCGGCCTGGTCCTGCGGAAGCTGGGCGATGAGCGCGAGCGTGTCGCCGGTGGCGAGCAGTTCCATCGCCTCGTCGGCGGTGTCGGATACCGCGGGCCGGCCGGTGAGCTCGGTCTCGTCACCGCCTATGGCGGGCCGGCGTCCTCGCATCCGTATGTGGTCGAGGGCGCGGTTACGGGCTATGCGTGCGGCCCAGCCGCGGAAGCGGTCGGCGTCGCCGCTGAACCGGTCGAGGTCCCGGGCGATCTGCAGCCAGGCCTCGGACGCGACGTCCTCCGCGTCCGGTTCACCGACGAGTGTCCGTACGTACCCGAGCAGGCGTGGATGCACCGCGCGGTACACAGTCCGGAACGCGGTCTCGTCCCCGTCCTGCGCCGCATGCACCGCGGCCGTCAGCTCCGCGTCGTCCCCCAGCACTGCGCCACCCTTGCGCTTAAACCCTGCGCCGCTCACCGACGCGAACCAGCACGCTACGGCCTGATACGGCTCCCCGTCCACGTTTGGTACAACCCGCAACTAGCACGTGACACAACGCGGTGTGACAGAAACCGCACGCGCGGCGCTGAAGGTAGTACGGGCCGCCGCGCGGCCCGTACCGCGCGACGGCCGGGGCCTCTCCTGTGGGGGGTGGCGGCCTCGGCCGTCCCGGCGGTGCCCTTCGGGGGTGCACGCCGAGGCGTGCCGGTACCGCCCCCGCACTCTTGCTTGCTGGGACTCCCCTGCTTCTTGGGGTTCAGCTACTTCTTGGGATTCTTCGCCCGGCTCGGCTTCGGGCTCGAGGGCCCGTTCTGCTGACCGCCGGCTTTCCCGCCGGCCGCCTTGTCGCTGCCGTTGCTGCCGTTGCTGACGCCGCCGGTCTCCTGGCGGGCCCGCTCCGCCGCGCAGTACGCGTCCACGGAGGCCTCTCCGCCCGCCTGCGCGAGGAAACGCTGCCAGGCGGCCGAGTCGAGCGCCTCGCCTCGACCCCGTACGGATGCGTACGCGTGGCACTTGGCGAGGGTGTCGCCGGCCTGGTCCGGGTGGCCGGCGGACCGGCCCGGCGCGTGGGACGGGGCGGGCACCGTGGCGGGTGGCAGGACCTGCTCGGGCGTGGGCCGCCCGGGGGAGCTGGAGGCGCTCCGCCTGGGCGTCGGCCGGTGTTCGGCATCGTCGCCCGGGGCGTCCCCGACCGCGCCGATCCCGGCCATCGCGACGCCGCCCAACGCGACGCCTGCGACCAGCGTGCCCACGGTGGTGCGCAGTGACCAGCGGGCGAGGCCTCGGGGGCGCGGACGCCAGTCGTCGCGGCGTCGCGTCCTGGCCGCATGGGCTCCCTGGTCGCGGGCCTCGCGGAACGCGGCGACGGCCTGCTCCTCGGCGTCATCCCGCGGCCTCGCGGAACGCACCGCGGCCGCGAGCAGGGCCTCAAAGCCCCCGGCAGCCTCCGAGCCGGCCGGCTCGCCCTCGGACACAAGTGGGTTTTCAGTCATCTCGACTCCCCCAGCGTCGTGGGGCCGTCATCCGTCACACCTCGCGTGCCGAGCCGGTCCGCGAGCTTCTTGAGGCCGCGGTACGCGGCGGTCCGCACGGCCCCGGGGCGCTTGCCGAGGACGCGCGCGGCGGAGGGTCCGTCGAGCCCGACGACGACGCGCAGGAGCACCGCCTCGGCCTGGTCGCGCGGGAGGTCGCTGATCAGCGTGAGCGCCTCTGCGGTGGAGATCGTCTCGAGGGCCTGGTCGGACGTGCTGTGGGTGCCGGGGAGTTCGAGCATGTCCTGTTCGAGGCCGGAGGGGCGCGGGCGCACCTTCTGGCGGCGCAGCAGGTCGAGGGCGCGGTGCCGGGCGATGGTGGCGGTCCAGCCGCGGAACCCGGCGCCGTCCCCGCGGAAGCGTCCGAGGTCGCGGGCTATCTCCAGCCAGGCGTCGGAGGCCACGTCCTCGGCCTCGTCGCCGACGAGGCCGCGCACGTATCCGAGGAGACCGGGCTGCACGAGCCGGTACGCGACCGCGAAGGAGGCTTCGTCCCCCTCCTGCGCCCGTGCCACGGCCATGCCCAGCTCCTCGTCGCGCACGTGCGTGCGACGGGGCTCCCCACCCTGGCCCAACCGTTGTCCTCTTCGTACGTCTGCGTACCGACCCGACGCGGCACGGATCGATGTGTCCATGCCCTCACGGTCATCAGCGTCACGGCCCACGGAAATGTCACTGGGCACACATGTCACAGGGCGGCGCAGGTCTTGCCCTTCGCACGGTCGCCGCCTCGTCCGTGGAGGGTCAGGTAGAAGGTCTGGAGGGATTCCTCGCGGCCGAGTTCGAAGCGGTTGACGACCTTGCCGAGGGGGTTCCACACGCGCCCGTCGGGCATGCGGACGCCCACGGGCTGGCCGAAGTAGGCCCGCTGGGCTTCGTCGAAGTCGACCCACACGGCGCCGGCCCGCCGCACCAGCACCTCGCCCACGTACGCGCCGATACCGAACAGGGCCCCCGCGACCGACGCCCGGTCCGAAGTCCCTTTACGCAGGCCGTCGATGAGGAAGTCCGCGACGCGGAGGCTGGCGACGGTGTAGTCGAGCGGGAGTCGGTTGCGCGCGGTGGCGTGTGCGACGAATCCCGCGGCGTGCCGCCGCATGTCCGCCGCATTCGGCTCAGGTTTGTGGCCCACACCCATGGTGTCCGCTCCTCGTCCAGTTCGGGGAGCAGCCTTCGCGACTCCCCTGCCTGGCCCAGCGGATGACGCCACGTAAGCATCACGCGTCATGCACATGTCGCTTCTCACACGACCAATCAGTGAAGGCCGTACAACCTTTGAGGCGACTGTGCGTCGTGCTGGACCGCAGCGCGGAGGAGCGGACCGGGTGCCTGGGCTTCCGGCCCCGGGCCGTCAGCCGATCGCGATGCGCGGATGCGCGCCCGGCTGAACCCAGCTCATGATGCGGTCCATCGTGGCGCGCGGCACGGAGACGCAGCCCGCGGTCGCGCCCGAGCCGTTGACGTGGAGGAAGATGCCCGCGCCGCGCCCCGGCACGGCGGGCCAGCGGTTGAAGTTGATGACGAGCGCCTTGGCGTACTGCGTCGGGTAGTTGACGAGGTGCTCGCTGCCCCGGTCGCCGCTCTCGGTGAGCGGGAAGTCCGCGCCGGCCGCGGTGTGCATCGAGTTGTAGAACTTCGACTCCGGGTCCTCGACCCACCACTGCGTGGAGTCGACGCGGGTGTACGGCATGTTGGTACCGCCCGCCTCGACACCGAACCCCTCGGTGAGGGTGTACGTGCCGGACGGCGTCGTGTAGGTGCTCTGGCGCCGCGTCGAGCCGGGGACGACGCCGTTGGATCCGACGCGTCCCGCGCTGGTGGATACGACCGACTTCCATCCCGCGGCGCCCTTGGCCCACGCGGTGACGGTCGCGTACGAGCCGCTGGACTTCACGGTGATGACCTGGGTGGCGTTGCCCACCTCGACGGGCACGGGGAAGTCGGGGGCGGAGCCCGGGGCGGGGGCCTTGGGCTCGGTGGCGGCGGACTTGGCCGGGGAACCGGCGGAGGACGTGGCCGAGGCGGACGCGGAGGGGGAGCCACTCGGGCTCGCCTTCTTCGACTTCTTCGACTTCTTCGATGCGGAGGGCGAGGCGGACGTGGATGCCGGGGCGGACGCGGCACCGGCGTCCTGGGCCCGCACCTGGTCCGCGCCGGACGACCCCGGATTGTCCTGGTGCCCGCACGCGGCGGTGGCGGCCAGCAGGATCACGGCCCCTGCGGTGGTAAGTCCGGTACGAAAACGGGAAACGGGCAGCACGAAGAGACCCTTCGAGTGGGCTGGCGTGGGGAGGCGGCCCGTTTATATAGGAGCCCCACACACGCCCGCGACCCGAAAGACATTCAGGGCACACCCTTCGGAATCAGCCCAACGCCGCCAGGTTGCACGGGTTCCACGGCGATCAGTGGAGGTAATCCGCCAACGCGGCGCGCGCCGACGCCGAAAGCCGGTCCACCGCCATGTCCTCGAGCGTGACGCGCAGCATCTCCGGCTGCATCAGGGGGACGGCCGCGACGAGGAGTTCCTCACTCGCGTACAGCGGCTCCACCAGCTGGTAGAACACGGCGGACGCCACGGGCTGGGTCGAGTTCAGGAGCAGGTTCTCGGCGAACTCGGCGCACCGGCCGAGCAGTTCGGCGTCACGCTCCGCCTCGGGCGCGAACAGCTCGGGCCGTACCAGGTCGCGGAAGACCACGTCGCGCAGGAAGTCGTAGAGATCGAACCAGCCGAGATCCCCGGAGACGGCCTGTTCCGCGGACATCCCCGCCACGGCCTCGATCCCGTCCCGGGACTCCGGGACCATGATCAGGAGGAGACCGGGGATCTGGTGCCTGCCGATGCCGAGCCCGGTCACTCGAGCGCCCCCGCCGCTCGCAGCTCACGGAGTGTCGCCGGATATTCCTCGAGCATCGAGACGATCTTCGCCCGTGTCACGGGAAGGCTGGACCGCAGGGCCGCCAGCAGAATTCCCTCGCTTTCCAGGAACTGTTCCAGGATTCCGAAGTAGACGGAGCTCTCCACATAGGAGTTCGGGTCGGATGCCAGGGATTCGACGTACTCGAAGCAGGCACGGACAGACGCCCCGTCGGCAGTGGCGCCGGCCCTCAGCAGGGGCAGCAGCACGGGCCGCGAGAACGCCTGGAGCAGGAATTCCAGCAGGTCGTCGACGCGCCCCCGCGCCCAGGCCCCGTAGTACTCCGGATCTGCGGCGATCACCTCGTCGAGCACGGCGCGCGCCCCAGGGACGATGCGCAGGAACTCTTCGACCGCTCGACCGGCCCCTGTCGAAGTCACTCTTCTCGAACCTCTTTCCTGAGTACGGATGCACTGTAATGCCGGCGGGAAATACCGGCGCGGAAAGGGCCCGCCACGCTGGGTGCGCGGCGGGCCCAGGAATCAGCTGTGGTCAGCCGTTACCGCTCAGGCGCAGTTCCCGCTCGACGGATCGCAGATGTTCGAACCGCCGCCGTCGTCGACGAAGGGGTCACCGTAACTGTTGGCGACGCCCAAGGGGTCGAAGGTGTCCTTGAACATCTCCCATGCCCCTCTGCCCCAGCCGTATGTCTTGATGTAGCTCGGCGCCTGGGCTGCCGAGACCACACCTCCGACGATGCCGAGCGTCTTGAAGGCGCCCCGCATCTTCACGGGCTCACCCACGGGCGTTTGTCGCGCCAGGGGATGGGCCGGGGCGAACTCCTGCCCCGTCAGGTCCTGCATGGCGCGCGTCCCCGCGACAGTGGCCCGGTTCGTGTTGACCGCGGCGAGCATCTCGGGGTTGGCCGACACGTCCTTGGTCAGCGCACCCGCGACGTCCTTGGAGTTGAGGGCGTTCCACAGTTCGCCGGCCTCGGCCTGGGCGACCTTCAGGTCGGCGTCGTTGAGCAGCCCGTTCCCCTTGACCCGGGCCCGGCGGTCGTTCTCCAGAATTTTCGAGAGGGCGACCATCGCGTTGGACGCCTTCTGCATGTGCCAGAGCTTTCCGGTCTTCTGACCGGAGTTGAACTCCTGGAGGAGCGCCGTGGTGGTCTTGCCGTCACCGAAGACGTCCGAGTCCTTGACGAAGTCGCGCGCATACAGCTGGTCGAGCGCCTTGTCCAGGTCCGTGTTCGCGACGGCCGGCTTTCGCGCGATCGGCTTGGACGCGCCGGGGTTCGGCGTGGCCACACAGATCAGGCAGACACCGCCCATGTCCAGCGATCCGCCGCACACGTCCATGATGCCCTCGGCACACGGCGCATGGCCGTCCATCTCCACGAAGCTCGTGGGGTTGCCGCCGGTGAAGGCGTACCGGTTGCCGGTCATGGGGTCGGTGCCGAGGTCACTGTCGGCGAGGGCGCCGTTGTACATGTCCCGGGTGGTGAAGCGGTTCAGGCCCGGGTTGTACTCCCGGAAACCCATGTCGTACGTGCCCGAATTGGCATCCCACCGCCTGGCGTTGTAGCGGTACGGGTTGTACGCATCCTTCGTGGGGTCGGCCGCGTCGGGCTTGTCGATTCCGGTGAACTCGGAGTCGTCGTTCTTGCCGTAGGCGGTGTATCCGTAGGTCGCCTTGGTGTCGCCGTCCTTCGTCGTAAGGGTCTCGACGTCGGAGTGGCCGTTGTAGCCGTAGTAGCCGTCCTCGGTCGTGCCGTCGCTGTTGTGCGTGATCTGCGACAGGCGCTCGCCCCATGGGCTGTACTGGTAGGACTTGGTCAGCTTGCCGGCGACTTCCTCGCCCATGACCTCCGTCGACATACCGAGGTAGTCGTAGTCGGTGGTCTTGCCGTCCGCCGTCTTCGAGGCGGTGCGGTCCAGCGGGTCGAAGGTGTACTTCGTCGACTTCAGGGTGCCGGAGTCGTCGAGCTTCTGCGCGTCGACGACGTGGTCGAACCCGTCGTAGACGCTCCGCTCGATGGTCTTGCCGCCCCCGGTGACCGACTCCTGCCGGCCGAACGGGTCGTAGTCGTACGAGAACGTCGTGCCCGAAGTCGTCGACGAGAGAAGCCGGTTGCGGTCGTAGTCGTACGTCGACGTCGTGCTGTCGACCGTCTGCGAGACGACGTTGGCGTTGTCGTCGTGGACGTAGGTGTCGGTTCCCGCCCCCGTGCCGGTCTTCACGGACTTCGCCAGCCGGTCGGCCGGGTCGTACGTGTAGTCGGTGGTCGAGGAGAGGAGCGCCGCGTGGTCGTCGGCGTTCATCTTCTTCGCGATGTCCTGCGCCTTGTTCCCGTTCGGGTCGTAGGCGTAGGTGTGGTCGCTGACCAGGGTGCCGTTGGATTTCTTCTCGGTCTGGGTCTTGAGGGAACCGTCGAGGTAGTAGCCGTAGTCGACGGTGTTCGCGTTGGCCTTGGTCTCCTTCAGTTTCAGGCCGCGGTCGGTGTAGGCGTACGAGGACACCTTCGGCGACGCGTCCGTGGCCGACGTGCCCACCGACACCGTCTTGACCAGCTCACGCAGGTCATAGGTGTACTTGGAGAACTGGTCGGGGTGGGTGACCGTGTCCGGCTGGCTGTTGGCGTCGTACGTGTAGGACGTCGTCTTCTTGTCCTGGCTCGCCAGCGCCTCGGTGACCTTGGAGATCTGGTTGAGGCCCGTGTACGCCAGCGTGTACGCGTCGATCTTCGCGCCGGACGAGGTGTCGTCGATGGACGTCAGGTTGGCGTTGGCGTCGTAGGCGTATGCGAAGGACTTCTTCTCCGTGTCGGCCGGATCGCCTGCCGTGTCGCGCACCAGCTTCACGCCGTCCGCGACCGCGATGCCGCCGCTGTTCTGGTCCAGCTTCAGCTTGGAATCCTCGCCCTGCTTGAGGGAGTAGGAGCCGAGGCTGACCCACGTACCGGTGTTCGCGTTCTGGTCCTTGGTGACGGCCGACTCGGTCGTCGTACCGTGGGTGAGCGTGTACTTCGCCGTGGTCGCGGCGCCGGTCACCTTTGGGAACTTCACGTACGCCGTGTACGTGCCGTCCTTGGGGATGTTCAGCGTCCACGTGAACGCGTCGGTGCCACTGCCCGCCGCGTGCGTGCGGTGGTCATAGCCCTGCTGCCCGGGGATGTCACCCTTCGCCCAGGTTCCCGTCGAGGACGTGTTCTGCGTGTCGGAGTTGTCGACCAGGACCACCGACTTGCCCACCGGCACACCGTCGTCGGACTTCGACTTCAGCTTGCCGTCGGGGTAGTACGACCACGACATGGTGCGGTCCGAGGAGCCGCCGGCCGACGCGAGCGTGCGAGCGGTCTGCTTGCCGAGCTCGTCGTAGTCGTACGTGGTCCTGATGTCCCACGGGTCGGTCGACGACTTCGTCCAGCCGTTGTCGAAGTAGCTGTAGCCGGTGTCGTTACGGACCGTCTGGCCCTCCGACGGCGGCATCGAGGTCGTGGCGACCCGGCCCACCGCGTCGTAGTCGGTCCGCGTGTAGACGTCCGCCTTGTTGTAGCGGGCGTCCGCCGGGTCGTACGGCTGGTACTGCTTGACCGGACGGTTCAGCGCGTCGTACTCGGTACGCGCGGTGAAGTCGTCCGAGGCCGCGGTCGCCACGCCCCTCGGGGTGATCACCTTGGTGGTGTTGCCGACCTGGTCGTACTCGAACTTCGTCGAGCGGTACGTGATCGGCGCGGTGCCCGAGTACGGGACCTTGACCTCGGTCTGCTTGCCGCGCTCGTCATAGGTGACGTTCACGGTGTTGTTCTCGGCGTCCGTGGTCGAGATGGCGAGGGAGTCCTTGTCGTAGGACTTCTTGCTGGTCTTGCCCGCGGCGTCGGTCAGCGTGGTGACCCGGTGGTCCAGGTCGTAGTCGGTCTTGGTGGTGTAGTCGTCCGGGTCGGAGGTCGCGTTCTTCTTCGGGTCCACGACCTTGGTGGTGTTGCCGACGTTGTCGTAGCCGTACGAGACCTTGTCGCCCCCCGCGTTCACCACGGACGTGAGCTGGTAGATCTCGTCGTAGTTGTTGGTGGTGACGTAGTCGGTGGTGTCCGTCGACGTCAGGGAACCCTTGGGCTCCGTCGTCGTCTTGAGGTTGCCGACCTTGTCGTACGTGTAGGTCGTCTTGCGCTCGTCGGACGTGGTCGTGTCCTTCGGGGCCGTGGCCTCGCTGACCTGGTCCGACTTGTCGTAGACAGCCGTGGAGAACGCGCCGTTGGGCGACGTCGACTTCGTTATGTTGTCGTTGGCGTCGTAGACCGGCGCCGGCGTCGTGATCAGGACACCCGCGGACTGGTCCTTCGGCACGCTCCGGCTCAGCGGACGCCCGTACGCGTCGTACGTCTGCGTGGTCTTCTTGCCGAGCGCGTCGGTGACCTGAGTGACCTGACCGCGCTCGTCGTAGACGAACGACGTCGACTTGCCGAGGGCGTCGGTGATCGTCGCCGGGTACCCCGTGGGGCCGAAGTCGCTGTTGGTGCTCGGGTTGCCGTTGGCATCCGTCGCCTTGGCCAGCTCACCGTAAGAGTCGTACTCGTACGACGTCGTGTAGTCCCCGGCGGTGCCGGTGGTGGCGACGCCCTTCGGGTCGGTGACCGTCTTCAGGTTGCCGAACGGGTCATACGCGAACTGCCACTTGCGCCCCTCCGGGGACGTCTTCGTGTACAGGTCGGCGGAGTAGCCGTCGATCCGGTTCTGGTACTCGTACCGGGCCGAGTTGGCCGGGTACGTGCCCGGGGCGCAGTCCGACTGAGGCGGGACCCCGGCCTTGTTGTTCTCCGGGTCGCGCTGCCAGAGCGGGTAACCGGTCTTCTGGTCGTAGCAGTAAGCGGTCTTGGCGCCATTGTCCTCTTCGAGGTACGTGACGTTGTTGTCCGCGTCCCAGCCCATCTTCGCGGTCTGCGACTTTGCGTTGGTGTTCTGCACCGGACGGCCGAAGTCGTCCGCGACGTGCGTGGTGACGTGCGACTCGGCGTCGGTGACCTTCGAGTCGGTGAACTTCGGGTTCGTGGCGTTCGCCGAGTACGTGAAGCCCGTGTCGCCGCCCGCGCGGTCGGTGATGGTCTTGGTCCACCAGTGGTACTTCGGGTCGTCACCGGCCTTGGGCTCGTTGAAGGCCAGACCGGTGGCGTTGCCGCGCGGGTCGGTGGCCTTGACCAGCTTGACGTTCTTGTTGCCCTGCGTCGCGTCGTACTCGAAGCCGAACACCTTCGGCTGCGACGATCCGGTGCCGTCGGTCAGCTTCGTCAGGAGCGCCTTGTCCGAGTACTCGAACGTCAGCTTGCGGCCCGAGATGTCCGTCATCGACTGGACGTGGTCGATGACCTTCGGGAAGGGCGCCTCACTCTTGTCGTAGTAGTCGACGCTCAGCGACTGCCGCCCCGCCGGGTCGGTGATGTACTTGAGGTACTTGGTGGGCTTGCCGCCCGCCTTGTGCTCCTCGTACGTGTAGGTCTGCGTGTTGCCGTTCCGGTCGACGACCGAGGTCAGATATCCGTCGCAGCCGAAGAGGAAACGGGTCCCATCGGGGCGCGTGAGCGTCCAGGCGTCGGGGATCGGGTCCTTGTTCGGCGTGCAGTCCAGGCCCGACTTCATCGTGACCTTGTAGTGGACGCCCGCGGGCGCCTTCCACGTGCCGTCGCCCTGCTTGGCGAAGACATGGGTCGTACCGTCACCGTCCGGGAGACGGATCTCCGTCGGGTTCGGATTCGGATGGAAGTCCAGCGGCGCGCCCAGGCGGACGGGGCCCGCGGTCTGGCCGGACCAGCCGGCACCCAGCACGGTGTCACTGGTGTCGAGCGAGTTGTACGAGAACCGGGCGAAGGTGTTGAGCCCGCGGCCTGGGTTGTTGAACGCGTTGTACGACCAGACCGCGTTGCCTGAGGCCAGGTTGTTCATCACGGTCGAGCCGGAACCCGTGTTCTTCCCCGTGTACGAGTAGAACTTCTCCAGCCCCAGCGAGTTGGAGGTCGGGTCTTCCACCGCCACGTTCTGCTTGAGGGACGGGATGCCACCGGTCCCGGCCGACAGCCAGCTGCCGTCCGACACCTTCTTGATGTCCCAGCCGAGCACGTAGTCCGTGCGCTTGTTGCCCTCGTCCGAGTTGATCGGCGTCTTGACCTGCGCCTGGACGGTCGCGGACTGTCCCGGCTTCAAGTTCGGGACGGCGGTGGAGAGCTGGTTGCCACCGTTGGTGACGTCCGTGCCGTCGGGCAGCTTCCAGGTGTACGAGAGCTGCCGCTCACCGGCCAGCCACTCGCTGTTGGTGGTGTTGGTGACGGTCATGTCGACCGTGTACGTGGAGTTCGGCGTCATACGGGCCGGCGTCTGCGGCGCGTAGTACGTGTTCTCCGTCGTCGCGTCCACGTAGATGACACGAAGCAGCGGGCCGAGCTGCTGGTCGGCGGCCTCCGACGCCAGGAACAGGGTGCGCTCCTGGGGTCCGGTGGTCGTCTCGTCCTTGAGCTTGACCATGGCGCCCTTGTTGCTGGACGGGGTCTTCACCCAGCCCTGCGTGAGCGAGGTGGCGTCCCACCAGTGACGGCCGACTTCCGAGACCTGGGCGACGGTGTCCGAGACGGTCGCCCCGAAGTCACCGCCCGCGGCGGTCCAGGGGGTGGTCGCCGTGGCGTTGTTCCAGGTGGCGCCGGTCTCCGCGAAGTCCTTGTTGAGACCGTGGAGTTCGTAGATCGCGCCGTCCGTACCGGTCGTCGTCTCCGCGCCCCACATGTAGAGCTTGGAGTCGAGAACGGTGGCCGTCGCGGGGATCGACGTCGTCGGGAACTTCAGCCCGGCGCGCGTCTTGCCGTACGTGCCCGAGTTGTTGCCGACGCTCAGCCACTTCTGCGGCGTGTACGAGAGGATCGTGTCCTCGTTGGTCGTCGGCTGCTGGGACGAGAGGGTGGTGTCGGTGACGCCGCCCGCCGTGCCCTGAATCAGCTTCATCGTCCGGCCCGCCTTCGGCACACCGACGATGCGTGTGGGCGACCCGATGACGGAGCCGTCCTTCGTCTTCACCGCGATTTGGTAGTAATACGAACGCCCGATCTCGTCCGTGGACGAATCGGGCGTCGGGGTCGCGGTGGTGTCGGTGTAGGCGGTGGCCGTCTTGTCGATCGGCGCGACGAGGGTCGCGGCGGACGGGGTGAACACCTGCTGGGTGGAGCGGTGGAGCTGGTACTCGGCGATGTCGAGCCCGCTGTCGCCGGTGGTGTTGCTGTACGCGTTCCAGGTGAGCTCCGGGCCGGTGTCGTGGACGACGGTCGGCGAGTCGAGAGCGGTCCCGACCTTGCCGTACGTCACGGTCAGCCGCGGATACGTCGCGGTCTCGCCGCCGTACGAGGTGCCGTCACCGGCCTCGTAGCGCGGGCCGCCGGTGAGCGTGCCGGCCACGGTGTCGTCCTTGGCCTGGAGCACGAAACCGTTGTTCGTGGACGTACCCGAGACCCACTGCTGGACGGTGTCCGTCACCGGGAACTTGTGCCACTGGTTGTACTCACCGGTGTTCTTGACGATCTGCGCCGGGTTCACCAGGCGGATCGAGTCGGCGATGTTGCGGGTCGTGGAGCTGCCCGTGTCACCGAGGACGATCTTCCCCGCGTTGCCCTTGGCGAAGTAGAACTGGCTGGCGTTCACCGCCTTCCACGCCGACGTCGAACCCGACTGGTTCACCGTGCCGGTCGCCGTGCCGTCCCGGTGGTTGATCGTGTACGGGGCGGCTGTCGCGCCGTCCGTCGCGGGCGGGAAGTGCGCGTCGATCCGGTAGGACGCGGTCTCCGGGATCTGCGGCTGCCAGGTGTACGACTCGCCCGTCGTGCTGTTCTTGTTGTAGGCGAAGTCGTCGTTGGTGGCAGCGCCGCCCGTGGTCGTGGCACGAGGCCACTCCCCCACCGCGGCCGTACCGGCGTCCCCGTCATCTATCTGGTACGTCGTGCCCGACAACTCACCCGACAACGCACTGGTGTTGGCCCAGGTCGCTGTCGACTCGTCCCAGGCGCCGGTCGCCCGGTGAGCCTCGATGGTGACGTCGTTGGCGTTGGTGGTGTGCGCCTGGTCGAAGTACATCTCCAGACGGGCAGAGTCGATCTTCGTGCCCGAAGGGATCTCATTCAGCGGGAACTTGATGAGCGACCGCGAGATGCCCGTGTCGGTCTTGCCCGCCGACAGCTTCCAGGTGTTGTTGAAGTTCGCCGACGGCTGGTCCGACAGAACCATCGTGTCCTGGGACTGCGACGGGGTCGGCGCGATGGTGATCGTCGGGTCGATCGTCACCGGGTACCGACGGGCCTTCACCGCCAGCCACTTGGCGTCCGGGGTGACCTTGATCAGCCAGTTCTTCCCGTCACGGACGAGCTTCTGGGAGACCTTGGGGCTGTAGGCGAGCCCGTACGGGGAGTCCGCGTCCTTACGGGTGTCCGACATGTACGCGGCCGGGATCACCATCACCGGCGTGTTCGGCAGCTCGCCGTACAGCGCGATGGACCCGTCCTTACGGGCCTTCGGCGTCAGACCACCGGTGTTGAGGGTGAAGGTGTAGGAGACTGCCTCGCCCGGCGCCTGCGCCAGGACGATGTTCTCCTTCACGCGCCCGGGCCCGACCTGGTACTCCAGATCGGCGCCACCGGCGGCGGCGTCCTTGTACGTGACCGTCGAGCCCTTGGCGACCGGGTCGAGGGACTTGGCGTCCGCGCCGCCCTTGAGGCCGAGGCTGACGGCGGGACCGTCGACGCCGGCCTGGAACTTCAGCAGCCGCCGGGAATCACCACCGAACCAACTGCGCGCGGAATTCGACGTATTGGCGAAATCGAACCCCTTGGCGTGGGTGGTTCCGACGCCCGTTTCAATGGTCTTCCAGGGTGCCTTCTTCCCCTTGCCGGATCGGTAGCCGGTCGGCACGGCAGAAACTTCGGCCTGAATACGCCCATCGGACAACTGCCAGAAACGGGCGTGCTCGGTGCGGCGGGACGTCAGCTCCTTGACCCGCTTGGCCTTCGGGGCCTTCTTCCCCTTGGGCAGCTTCTCGCGACTCGGCATCTCCAGCTTGCCGCCGGTGGGCGGCTTGTCGCCGTCCTCGTCGTCGTCGGAGAACCAGCCTGCGATGGAGTCGATGACTCCCTTGTCATCGTCCCCGGAGGAGGCCGCGTACGCCATCTGCGGCAACGCGGCACTCACCACCGCCGACACGACCAAACAGGAGATCACTCTCCCATAACGGACTTTCACGTCCAGTAACCCTTCGCCTTTGCTCGGCTCAGCCCGGAATCCAGGCATGCCGAAGAGTCGGCCGGGCATGCCCGGCCGACGAATATTTAGATATGGCGACGGAGTTCTATTCATTCAGGGAGTCGCGAGTCAACTCGACTCCCATTTCGGGCAGATGGAGGTCAAGGCGTCTTTCTGCGCGCGCCGACTTCCCTGCCCGCGGTCGTGCGCCGGGGGTACATCAGCACCGTCGCGCACGCCATGGCCGGGAGCCCGAGGGCGGGAACGGTCCACCACGGGATGCCGATCCAGACCGCCGGGAGCCCCACCCCGAAGCAGACAGCGATGCTGGTGAAGAGCAGCCGCCTGCCGTACGGGTCCCAGGTGAAGGGCGCGTAGGCACGAGGCACGACAAGGCGTACCGCGCCGAAAGCGAACGCCTGAGCCGCGAAGAACGCGGCCAGCATGCCCATGGCGGCGTTCATCTGGAGCTCGTCGCGGGGTGCCTCGGAGCTGTTCTGCCGGACGCCGTCCTTGCTGAGTACGACGATGTCGCGGCGCCAGACGGTGGCCGTGACCCGGTCGCCGGTCTCCAGCCGCTCCAGGAGCGGCCCCGGGTCGCCGAAGTCCACGACTCCCTGCCAGGAGTGCCCGTCCTTCAGCGTCGCCTTATAGGTGGAAGTCCTCCCGCCGTTCTTGATCACCGTCTTCACGACGGTGAAATGCCAGGTGCTCAGGCAGTCCTTCCGCATCTGCGCCGTCGCACGGGCGGGGCACGGCTCGGCTGCCACGTAGTCCCGGTAGCGATCCCTGTCAGAGGGCAGCCACCAAGTGAACGCGATGTAGCAGAGCACCGCCGATATCAGGGCCAGCAGAATCAGCAGCACGCCCATGAACCGGGTCCAGCCCGGTGTCCGCCGGCGGGCACCGCCCTTGCCCGGCAGCCCGCCCACACTCTGAGCCGTAGCCCTCGCCCGTTCCGTCATGGCCCACCCCCTCCGCCCCATCCTCCGTGAGCTGGAAACGGGGACACAACGAGGTCGGACGGCAGTCCGTGGGAGGTACCAGCTTCCGCATCCCGGCAATCGGGCCGCCCGGAGCGGCTCTACAGCCGCGCTGCGCCGTCAGCCACTCGCCCCCGCAGGCACTCGCCGCAGAATTCCTCGTCGCCCGCCGGCCGGAACAGGCGCGCCTGCGTATGCACGCCCTCGCATTCCCGCAGTTGGGCGATACGTGGCTGTACGGGTTCGGGACGGCGGGACTCTTCCTCGACAGGGGCCGGTGGTACGTCGCTCAGGATGTACCGGAGCAGGCCGCCCGGCTTGAGGACCGGCTGCTTAGGCCCCGGCAAGCTGCGCTGCACATGCGCCCGTACGCCACCTGGTGTGTGCCCCGCCTCCAGCCAGGCGCTTGCCAGTGCCGCCAGCTCCGGCAGCATGCCGCGCGGCACGCGGAGCCTTGGCTCCAAGTCCAGGATGGTGGCAACGAGTTGGCGCCCGGCATCCGTCACCGCAGGAGCCTCGGGAGGCGTCCCGGGATGGTGGGGGGTGTTCTCGAGAATGGGTTCTTCTGGATGACGGCCGACGGTCCGGCCGGTCGGCTCACCGGCGGCCGGGTTTGCGCCCGTCGGAGCCCCGTCCCGTAAAGCGAGCGCCTGCTCCGGCTTCAGCGGCACATTGGAGACGAGCTGCACGGTCGCCCACAGTCCACGGACACCCTGCTGGCGCCACTCGTGCAGATAGCCCTCGCGCTTCAGTTCGCTCTTGGCGCGGTTGAAGGCGCACTTGCCGATCCCGGCCTGACGGGCGGTTTTCGACAACGGGTCCCTGGCGTCGTCGGGGAGCGACAACTGCCAGGTCAACAGCCGTACGGCGTCCGACGAGAGGCGCGGGTGGCGGAGGATTTCGTTCGGCACCTGACTGAAGAAACGGGCAGGCGCGATAGCATGACGAAGCATTTTCCGGTGGCTCTTTTCCACTGGTGATGAAGGCCCTCATCGCTGGGTGCGAACCGGCGTTGAGGGCCGCCTCATGTCCGATCAAGGCGACACTGAGGCGTGCTACTGCGCCCACCGTACCTCAACTTGCGTATGCGAACGGTCACTTGGCGTAATCACCACTGCCCGCCATATCTCTGCGCACGCTCCCGCAGCCACGCCCGCACCCATACCTCTTCGCTCGCGGACGCGGGCCGCAGGTCTCGCGCCGCGATCGTCGCCACGAAGTACACGAAGCGCACGCGCCGCGATTCCCCGTCGACGCCGAGCACCTTGCCGGGCCCGTAGACGTCCGTACCGGTGTGGGCGACGAACGCGCCTTCCCCGTGCTGCATCGGCACTGCCTCTCGATCTCGCTCTCCGTGGAAAACCGGTCACAGAGTGAGGTCGCCGCAGCTAGGCTCGCGAGTGGTCCGAGCGTGACAACGCAAGTTGCACATACGGGAGTTGCGGATGGCGATCGAGGACAATCCCGGGTCGCGGACGAGTTACGGGGATGAGCTTCGGCGGCGCCGCGAGGCCGCCGGACTCACGCAGGAAGAGCTGAGCGTGCGGGCGATCATGTCCCGCACGCACATCGCCCACATCGAGGCGGGACGTCGCCGGCCGTCCCTTGAGGACGCGCGACGCCTGGACCAAGTGCTGACTACGGGCGGGGTATTCGAGAACTTCCTGCCGACACAGGGAGAGGGCCGCGTCGCCGAACACTTCGCGGAAGCACTGGAGTTGGAGCGACAGGCGACAGCGATCAGGGAGTACGCGCCAAAGCTCGTGCCGGGGGTCCTCCAGACCGAGGCGTACGCCCGCGAAGTCCTCCAATCCGGCTTCCCGCCGAAGACGGATGAGGAACGTGACAGGCTCCTTGTCACACGCCTGGACCGGGCTCACATCCTGGACGACTTCACCTCGCCGGTGGCCTGGTATCTCCTCGACGAAGCGGTCCTGCGGCGCCCAGTGGGCGGCCCGGCGGTGATGTGCGAACAGCTCTGTCACATCGAAAGGTTGGGCGAACGCCGCCGCATTCGCCTGCACGTGCTGCCATTCTCTGTCGGCTACCACGCCCTCCTGGAGGGCATCGTCGCCCTGATGCGGTTCGAGGACCTGCCACCGGTCGCATACGTGGAGGGCCTCAAGACGGGTCGCGTCCTTGAACTCCCTTCCGTGGTGGGCGAATGTCAAGCGGCTTACGATCACGCCATGGGCGACGCGCTGTCGCACCGTAAGTCCCTGGCGCTGATCAGGTCCGTCGCGGAGGATTACGCACATGACGCACAGCAGCAGTGAGCAGCAGCGGCAGTACGCCCGCGTCGCCGATGCCTCATCCCTGACGATGTGGCGGAAGTCGAGCTACAGCGGCGGAACCAGCGGCGACTGCCTCGAAGTCAACGACACCCCCTGCGCCGCCCACATCCCCGTACGTGACAGCAAGAACCCTCACGGCCCTGCGGTCGTGTTCACGAGCGGCGCGTGGACGGCGTTCCTCGGTGCGGTGAAGGCGGACGACCGCCCGCGCCGCTGAGCGACGGGCCTACTGGCCCACCCTTCCGTCGATGCACTCGCGCAGCAGGTCGGCGTGGCCGCAGTGGCGGGCGTACTCCTCGACCCGGTGCACCAGCAGTTCCCGGACCGGGATCTCGTCCTTCCCGAGACGCTCGCCCAGATCCGGGTGCCCGGCGAGCGCGGCGTCGGTCGCGGCCTGCTCGCGTTCGAGATCGGCGTACGCGGCGTCGATCACGGCCGGCTCGGCGACAGCGCCGTTGAAGTCCCCGTCAGGCTCGCCGTACAGCTTCGGCAGCGGCTCGCCGTCGGATATCCAGTTGAGCCAGTCCCGCTCCGCCTCGGCAAGGTGCCGCAGCAGGCCGAGCAGTGACATCGTCGACGGCGCAACCGACCGGCGGGCCAGCTGCTCCGGGTCCAGGCCCTCGCACTTCATCCGCAGGGTCAGGCGGTAGTCCGACAGGAAAGTCCGGAGCGTCGCCAGTTCGCCTTCGGCACTGACTCCCTCGCGGCTGCGGGGGTCGTCGTCCGGGTCGGCCCACATGTCGGGGTAGACGGACGCCTGGCTCCATCGTGCGGGTTGGTCAGTCATACGTCGCATGGTCGTCGGTGGGGGTCCGGGCCCGCCACTGATTTGCCGAGCTAGTCCTCGTCCTCGTAACTCTGGAACCAGTGCGTGTCGTAATAGCGGGCGACGGAGTGCGGATGCGAGCGCTCGGTCAGCATGCGGAAGACGAACTCGGCGGCCGTGCCGTCGAAGCGGGTCCAGGTGTCCGGGATGTCCTCCGACGCCAGGACGGGCCAGCGGTCGGGGTCGTCGCCCTCGGTGAGCCAGTAGAACTGGTCCGCCTGCTCGGACGACGCCCATTCCAGGAGTCCGCCGGGCGCCGGATGGATGCCGTACGGCTCCCACAGGCTCGTGCCCGAGCGGGCCTCGAACCCGGCCAGATACTCCGCGTGCTCCACGAAGTCCATGCCGGGGACGTCGGACTCGGGCACGTAGAGGGTGAGGAAGCCGTCGAAGGCGCCGTGTCCGAAGATCTCGGCGAGCTGTTTGAAGTCCGTGGGCAGCCTGGTGCCGAGCCGCGCCTCCACCGCATCCCAGTCGACCGTACGGGCCTCACCGGCCCACCCGGTCATGGCGACGACCCGGTCCACCCACGTCGCGTCGGCGGGCAGCCCCTCCACGACGGGCACGGCCCGCTCGGCGACGAGGACGACATGCTGCACGTCGCCGCCCGTCCGGACCGTCCCGGCCCCTATCCACGAACCGGCGTGTGCCCAGGCCCGCATGTCGATCACGTCGGTGCCGAAGGGCGCGAGCAGGGGAAACCCGGTCGTCGCGTCCACGGTGGGATCGGCGAAGCCGCGCAGGGCGAGACTGCGGGAGGACCCGTACCGGCTGCTGATTCCGTCCACCACGCCGGCGAGGTCGAGTTCATCGGATATAGCGACGCACACGTGTCCGGCGCTGTGCCCCTTCCCGCGGCACTTCAACGGCTCCGGGTCGCCTCCGACCAACCGCGTGACGGCGTCGACCAGTTCGTCGCGCTCCATGAACTTCCTCCGCTTCCCGCGCTCACGCGCGAGCCCGCCGTGTTCCCTGATCGCCCGTATCTCCCGCCGGACACGGAAGCCGATGTACGCCCACGCGGGAAGCGTCGCGAGCCCCGACGCCAGCCGGTCGACACCGGACTCCCCTGCCCCGAGGGCGATCGACCCCATGACGGCCACCCAGCACATCCCATAACCGAGCAGCCGGTTCATGGCCCCTCCAGCCCGACGACGGCCCCGGTTCTACAACACGGCACCCCTCACACGCGAACGACGAAACAAACGGAACGAATGAAGCAACCGAAGCGATCCGGTCGCGCCGGCTGGTGGTGAAGGCACGCCGGAGTCTCTTCGGACGGCGACAGCTTTCCACGCTCAACAGAAAATCTCACTCGGCACCCAGCACGGCTTCCGTCGCGTAGTCGCCCATCATGATGTCCGAGGTCAACTCATGCCAATATCCGCCCTCGATGAATGCCGCAGGGTCGACTTTCCGCACAAGGCCCACCACATCGTCAGCCGCTGATTCCCATTCGCTCCCTTCGGCGTCTTCCGAATAGAACGGGAACTGCTCGATCACGCCTTTGACGCACGCGGAGAACTTTTCCAGGGACGAGTTGACGAGGCTTGTCGATTCGAACTCATCGTGAGACTCGACCACGGCACCGGTGACCGTATTCAGCAAGATGGAACCAGTGGCACCCGTATGCCCGAAGCAGATGAACCGCGTCCCGCCGATGACGACGGGCTCCAGCTCTTCCGCCGCCCAGTACGCGTACCCGATCGACTCCGCCGGAACTTCGAGCGACGACCGGTCCGCCTCAAGCAGAACCATGGAAAAGGCGGGCATTTCGGGAGGGGTGGCGCCCATGGTCAGCTCCTCGTGGACGACGGGCAGAGGTGGCGCCGCCAACAGTGGCACGGACTCCTTCGGCCTACCCGGGCTGCCACTCAGTCGATACGGTCGCTCAGGCCCAGCACCTGCGGGTTGCTTCTGGGTAAGTTCCTGGGCATGCCCGGCACATCGATGGTGCGCCCGTACACGCCGGCCAGGAACTCGACGGCGCCGACCGGGAACTCGAACCACTCGGCGTTGTCCGTGCGGACGACCACCGGCCAAGCGTCCGGGTCCGCGGGGCTCGTCTTCCAGTACAAGACGTCCCCCGAATTGGAATCCCCCCAGGAAATCAGGCCTCCCGACTGCGGGTAGGGAACGTAGTCCTCCGTATCGCCCATCTCGTACAGATCCTGAAGGATCTCGTCCTCCCTGGACTGGGACGCCCACGACTCCTCGGTGCCGGGTCGGGGAACGGACACGCTCAGGAAGTCGTCGATGACCAGAACCGGATACGCCTCCGCCAAAGAACGGAAGTCCGAGGGCAGCGCCGTCCCGAGGACCGCCTCAAGGGCGGCCCAGTCCACGCTGCGCCCCGCCGCCACACGCCACTGCGTCATCGACGGAAGCGCGGCCTCCAGTCCTTCGATCTTCAGCATGTCGTCCGCCAATCCGGGCTGTTCACCCAAGCTGTTCCAGCATGTCCATCAACTTTCGGTGAGTGGGGTGCCCCTGGAAGTCCGGGTACCTGCGAGCGATGTACTCCAACGTATCGCCGGAGAACCTGGAGACGTCGACCAGAAACTCTGCAATTGTGCAGTTCCCCGCCACCGGGTCCCAAGACCTCGAGATGGTCAGGGTTTCACCACTGGGCACGAGTTCAATCAACAGGTCACTCTCCGTGAAGGCGACGCTGCCAGCGTTCCCCTCTCTGATTTCCTGCGAGGAAAGCAGGAGGCAAAACATGAAATCGAGCACCGGAATTCCTGGGAACTCCTCGACCCCAAGGCCACCTGCGGCCAGCCGAAAATCCGCCCAGAAGTACTCGTAGCGCAGGTCCATTTCACTGGCACGTTCCAGCTTCTCACGCTGCTTATCGGTCATTTCACGCAGCGATTCCGTGGCGAAGGTTACGCTAAACATGACTCCCCGATATCAAAACGGCACCAACCGGGAACTCCGACCAGTCATGTCGTCTACCAATCCGTGCTGTTCTGGACCAAGACGTTATTGAACGGTACTCAGGCGATAAGAACCTGTCGATCCTCCGATGGGCCAGATCGGCCGACTCCATGGAGCCCTAGGGGACAAGCCCTTTACCTCCCGTGCAATGACTCCGCGACGGCCGGAAGTTGTGCGCTCACCGGGTCATCCGACCTCACGAGGAGCAAAGATCCCCCGAAACCCATCCGCCCTCTCGCGCCTTCGTCTGCATGAGTTTCAGTCGTCAACGGTGCGGCGTGCGCGCGCCGTCACACACCCGACTTCGCCCGGTTCCCCGCCCACTCCCGGTAGTCCCGCCGGAAAGTGTCATCCAACTCGGGCACCGCGAGGAGTGCCTCCTTCTGCTGGGCCGTGTAGTCGTCGACCATGAGCACCAGTTCGGACTGGACCACACCCCAGCGCCGGACGGAAGGCGACCGGGACGAAGTGATCTCCGCCAAAAGCCCGGGTCGCACCAGAAGGCGTCCGATCCTGGGAAGTTCCTCCGCCTCCAGCTGACCGGCGAGTCCCGCACCCACGATGGACCGGTTCCGGCCACCGAAAGCCCAGCGCGCGCGGGCTAGCCCGGGGGCCGTCGGCGCGTGGGCACAGGAGTCCGGCGGCAGCACGGAGTACGCGGCAAGCACTCCGGACGAATCAGCCGGCGGAAGTCCGGCCTCCACGTGCTGCCTGTTCAGCCATTCCCAGTAGGGCTCGGGAACGAAGGAGCAGGTAGCGAAGAAGACGCACGCTTCGGGGTCGATCCTCGTGGTCGAGAAGGTCAGGAATACTGAATCTCCGGATTCATTCTTAAATCTGTACTCTGCTCCCTTTTTCCTGAACCCAGCCGCACTCATCACGGGAGTCACGTACTCCCGAAGGAAATCATTGAGAATCTTCACGAAAACCGCCAAAGAAGAGAGGGCCCGGGCCCTCGCGAATCTATCACGCGAGGACCCGAACCAACATCATGCCGCCAAACCGTAGATGGTTCCCGCGACGACTGTCGCCGCGGCCTCTTCAGGCGCCAGGGCTATGCCTCCGCCCACCACCAGAACAACAATGGGGATGAGCATCGGGTCGAATCCCCCCGAGCTGGACTGCGGTCTTGTCCCCACGCCCGGCTGGTACACCGTTCCCGGATAGGTTCCGGGCCCAGGACCTGCCGAAGGCTGTGGCGTGTTGTTCTGGAGCGCCTGTCGCGCCACCGCCATCGGACTGTTGTTGTAGATCTTCTGGAATTTCTTGTTGGACTGCCGACCGTAGATAACGGCACCCTCCTCGGGACCCATTACCTTGTCGCCGTTTCCGACATCGTAAGGGCCGCCCATCATCCAACCGAGAACAGCCTTTTTGCCTTGTGAGCGCAACCGATTCACATACCACTGCGCCTCGGGCACTGCCTTGTTCGCGTCACCGGCCGACTTGACCTCCCAGACGTAATAGACATCCGACTTGGCGTCATAGCCCAGAATGTCCGGCGTCCCGTAGCTGCAGTCGGGAACCGCAAGGCCACGGTTTCCACGCACCTTTCCGCGGTCTCCATTGCGGGGGTACATGCATTCCTTGTTGGCTCCGGCGATCTTCGTCGGCGGAAGCACCTGGAAGTCCGTCGCACCGGCGCTGGCCGCCTGTGCTTCGATTTCCAGGATCGCCCGTGCCTGGGCCTCATCGTGACGTGACGTCTTGTTCCCGTACTTTCCGGGCAGCGCAGCTGCGGCGAACCCGACGTCCCAGCCGCCGGCACTGTTCATGCGGCACGTGGCACCGGGCTCGTTGCAGTCGGCCGGACGGTGTCCGTCGAGTTCGACGAAGCTGGTCGGGTTGCCTCCGCCGAACGCGTAGCGATTACCCGTGAACGGGTCCGCGCCCAGGCCCATGTCCGCCAGCGCGCCGTTGTACATGTCCCGGGTGGTGAAGCGGTTCAGGCCTGGGCTGTAGTCGCGGAAGCCCATGTCGTACGTGCCCGACTGGGCGTCCCAGCGCTTGGCGTTGTACCGGTAGGGGTTGTACGCCTCCTTCGTGGGGTCGGCGGTGTCGGGCTTGTCGATGCCGGTGAACTCGGACTTGTCGTCGGCTCCGTAGGCCGTGTAGCCGTAGGTGGCTTTGGCATCACCGTTCTTGTCGGTGACGGTCTCGACGTCGGTGTGGCTGTTGTAGCCGTAGTAGCCGTCCTCCGTCGTACCGTCGCTGTTGCGCGTGGCCTGGGAAAGCCGCTGTCCCCAAGGGCTGTACTGGTACGACTTGGTCAGCTGACCCGCGACCTTCTCATCGAGGACCTCGCCCGACAGGCCGAGATAGTCGAAGTCGGTGGTCTTTCCGTCCGCCGTCTTCGACGCCGTGCGGTCCAGCGGGTCGAAGGTGTACTTGGTCGACTTCACAGTGCCGGCGTCGTCCGTCTTCTGGGACTCGACGACATGGTCGAAGCCGTCGTACACGCTCCGCTCGATGACCTTGCCGCCCGATTGCACGGACTCCTGACGCCCGAACGGGTCGTAGGTGTAGTTCGTCGGCAACGCGCCCGCCGAGGTGACACTCAGAAGCCGGTTGCGGTCGTAGTCGAATGTCGTGGACACGCCGCCGACCGTCTGACTGACGACATTGGCGTTGTCGTCGTGGACGTAGGTCTCCGTCGCCGCGCCGTTACCGGTCTTGACCGACTTCGTGAGCCGGCTAGCCGGGTCGTAGCTGTAGTCCGTGGTGGACGCCAGGTACGCCGCATGGTCGTCGGCGTTCATCTTCTTCGCGACGTCCTGCGCCTTGTTGCCGTTGGCGTCGTAGGCGTAGGTGTGCGAGGAGACGAGAGTGCCCGATCCCTTCTGCTCCGTGGTCGACTTGAGCGCACCGTTGGCGAAGTACTCGTAGTCGACGGTGTTGCTGTTGGCCTTGGTCTCCCGCAGCGCCTGCCCACGGTCCGTGTACGTGTACGCGGTGACCTTCGGCGAGGCGTCCGTGGGCGTATTGCCGACCGACACCGTCTTTACCAGCTCGCGCAGGTCGTAGGTGTACTTGGAGAACTGGTCGGGATGCGTGACCGTCTCCGGCTGACCGTTGGCGTCGTACGTGTACGACGTGGCCTTCTTCTCCTGGCCGGCCAGCGCCTCCGTGACCTTCTGGACCTGGTTGAGCCCCGTGTAGGCAACGGTGTACGCGTCGATCACCGCGCCGGACGATGTGTCGTCGATCGACGTGAGGTTGCCGTTGACGTCGTACGCGTAGGTGAACGACTTCTTCTCGTTGTCCGTGACACCCGTGGTGTCACGGACCAGCTTGACTGCGTCCGCGACGGCGGTGCCGGCGCTGTTCTGGTCGAGCTTGAGCTTGGTCTCCTCGCTCTGCTTGAGGCTGTACGAGCCCAGGGACACCCACGTGCCGGTGCCCGCGCTCTGGTCCTTCGACACCGGGGGCTCGGCCGTCGTGCCATGGGTGAGCGTGTACTTGGCCGTGGTTGCGGCGCCCGTCACCTTCGGGAACTTCACGTACGCGGTGTACGTGCCGTCCGTGGGGACGTTCAGCGTCCACGTGTACGCGTCAGTGCCCGTGCCCGCCGCGTGGGTGCGGTGGTCGTAGCCCTGCTGGCCGGTGATGTCACCCTTCGTCCACGTGCCCGTGGACGAGGTGTTCTGGGTGTCGGAGTTGTCGGTCAGGACGACCGACTTGCCCACCGGAACACCGGCGTCAGCCTTGGACTTGAGGGAACCGTCCGGGTAGTAGTCCCACGTCATGGTGCGGTCCGACGAGCCGCCCGCCGAGGTGAGCGTGCGCTTCGTCTGCTTGCCCAGGTCGTCGTACTCGTAAGTGGTGACGATGTCCCACGGATCGGTGGACTTCATCGGCCAGCCGTTGTCGAAGTACTCGAAGACCGTGTCGTTGCGAACCGTCTCGCCCTGTGACGGCGGCATCGAGGTCTTCGCCACCCGCCCGACTGCGTCGTATGTGGTCTCCGTATACACGTCCGCCTTGTTGTAGCGGGCGTCGTTCGGGTCATAGGGCTGGTACTGCCGCTTGGGACGGTTGAGTTCGTCGTACGTGGTGCGGGACGCGAAGTCGTCCGCGTTCGCCGTCGCGGTACCGCGCGGCGTGATCACCTTGGTGGTGTTGCCGACCTGGTCGTACTCGAACTTGGAGATCCGGTAGGTGGTGCCGTCGTAGGGCACTTTGATCTCGGACTGCATGCCCCGCTCGTCGTAGGTGACGGTCGAGGTGTTGTTCTCCTGGTCCGTGGAAGAGGTGACGAGGCCATCGCGGTCGTAGGACTGCTTGGTGAACTTGCCCGCCGCGTCCGTGACCTGGGTGACCCGGTGGTCCATGTCGTAATCGGTCCTGGACGTGAAGTCCGTGGTGTCCGCCGACGCGTTCTTGGTCGGCGCAATGACCTTGGTGACGTTGCCGACCGTGTCGTACTCGTAGGAGATCTTGCCCTGGTCTGCGTTGACCACGGAGCTGAGCTGATACAGCTCGTCGTACTTGTTCGTCGTGACGTAGTCGGTGGCGTCGGACGTGGTCACGGAGCCCTTGGGCTCCGTCGTGGTCCTCAGGTTGCCGACCTTGTCGTAGGTGTACGAAGACGTACGGGGAACCGTCGTGTTGTTATTCGTCGGCGCGGTCGCCGACGTGACCTGGTCCGCGTTGTCGTACACCGCCGTCGAGACCGCTCCGTTCGGCGCCGTCGACTTGGTGACATTGTCATTGGCGTCGTACACCGGCGCCGGTGTCGTGATCAGTACACCCGCGGCCTGGTCCTTGGGCGCGGTGCTGACCAGCGCCCGCCCGAAGGCGTCGTAGGTCTGCGTGACCTTCTTGCCCAGCGCGTCGGTGACCTCGGTGACCTGGCCTCGCTCGTCGTAGACGAACGTCGTCGCCTTGTTCAGCGCGTCGGTCATCGTCGCCGGGAATCCCGTCGGACCGAACTCGCTGTTCGTGCCGGCGTGCCCGTTGGCGTCCGTCACCTTGGTCATCTGGCCGTACGCGTCGTACTCGTACGACGTCGTGTAGTCCCCTGCCGTCGCCGTGGCGACGCCCTTCGGGTCCGTGACCGTCTTCAGGTTGCCGAACGAGTCGTACCCGAACTGCCACTTGCGGCCTTCCGGAGACGTCTTCGTGAACAGGTCGGCCGAGAAGCCGTCGAGACGCGTCTGGTATGCGTACTGCTGCGAGTTCGCCGGATACGTGCCCGGTACGCAGTCCGAGGCCGGAGGCACACCCGCCTTGTTGTTCTCCGCGTCGCGCGACCACAACGGGAAGCCCGTCTTCTGGTCGTAGCAGTACGCGGTCTTCGCGCCGTTCGCCTCCTCGACATAGGTGACGTTGTTGTCGGCGTCCCAGCTCATCTTCGACGTCTGCGACTTCGCGTTCGTCGTCTGCACCGGACGCCCGAAGTCGTCCGTCACATACTTCGTGGCGTACGACTCAGCGTCCGTCACCGTCGCGTCGACGAACTTGGCGTTCGTGGCGTTCACCGCGTACGCGAATCCAGTGCCGCCGCCAACGCGGTCACTGATCGTCTTGGTCCACCAGTGGTACTTCGGGTTGTCGCCCGTCGAGGGCGCGTAGTACGCCATCGACGTCGAGTTGCCGCGCGGGTCGGTGGCCTTGACCAGCTTGACGTTCTTGTTGCCCTGCGTGGCGTCGTAGGTGAACTTGAAGACCTTCGGCTGCGTGGAGCCGTCACCGTCGACGAACTGGCCCAACAGGCCCTTGTCCGTGTAGAAGAAGGAGATCTTGCGGCCCGAGATGTCCGTCATGGACTTCACGTGGTCGTAGATCTTGGAGTTGGTCAGGTTCGTGCCGGTTACCTTGGCGCCTGTGTCGTCAATGTAGTCGTACGACGCGTCGCCCTTCTTGTAGTAGTCGACCGTCAGTGACTGTCGCGCGGCCGGGTCGGTGATGTAGGTGAGGAACTTGGTCGGCTTGTTGTTGGACTTGCGCTCCTCGTACGTGTACGTCTGCGTGTTGCCGTTCTTGTCGATCGCCGACGTCATGTAGCCGTCGCAACCGAAGACGAAGCGCGTGCCGTCGGGGCGCGTCAGGGTCCACGCGTCGGGGATCGGGTCGTTGTTCGGCGTGCAGTCCAGGCCCGACTTCATCGTGACCTTGTAGTGGACGCCCGCCGGAGCCTTCCACGTCCCGTCCGCCTGCTTGGTGAAGACGTGCGTGGTGCCGTCACCGTCGGGCAGCCGGATCTCAGTCGGGTTCGGATTCGGATGGAAGTCCAGCGGGGCGCCGAGCCGGATCGGCCCCGCCGCTTGCGCCGACCAACCCGCGCCGGAGACGGTGTCCGAGGTATCGAGGGAGTTGTACGAGAACCGGGCGAAGGTGGTGAGGCCACGGCCCGGGTTCGTGAACGCGTTGTACGACCAGACCGTGTTGCCCGAGGCGAGGTTGCTCATCACGGTCGAACCGGCGCCGGTGTTCTTGCCGGTGTAGGAGTAGAACTTCTCCAGGCCCAGCGAGTTCGACGTCGGGTCCTCGACCGCCACGTTCTGCTTCAGGGACGGGATGCCGCCCGTTCCCGCCGAGAGCCAGCTGCCGTCCGAGATCTTGCGGACGTCCCAGCCGAGGACGTAGTCCGTGCGCTTGTTGCCCTCGTCCGAGTTGATCGGCGTCTTGACCTGGGCGTGGACCGTCGCCGACTGGGCCGGCTTCAGGTTCGGGACCGCCGTGGAGAGCTGGTTGCCGCCGTTGGTGACATCCGTGCCGTCGGGCAGCTTCCAGGTGTACGAGAGCTGCCGCTCACCCGCGAGCCACTCGGTGCCGGTCGTGTTCGTCACCGTCACGTCCACGGAGTACGTGGAGTTCGGCGTCATCCGGGCCGGCGTCTGCGGCGCGTAGTACGTGTTCTCCGACGTGGCGTCCACGTAGATCACGCGAAGCAGCGGGCCGAGCTGCTGGTCGGCGGTCTCCGATGACAGGAACAGGGTGCGTTCCTGGGGCCCGGTGGCCTCGTTGGCCAGCTTGACCATGGCGCCCTTGTTGCTGGACGGGGTCTTCACCCAGCCTTGCGTGAGCGACGTGGCGTCCCACCAGTGGCGCCCGACCTCCGAGACCTGCGCGACCGTGTCGGACACCGTGGCGGAGAAGTCGCCGCCCGGAGCCGTCCAGGGAGTGGTCGACGTGACGTTGTTCCAGGTCGCCGTCGTCTCGTCGAAGTCCTTGTTCAGGCCGTGGAGTTCGTAGATCGCGCCGTTGGTGTCGGTCGTCGTCTCCGCGCCCCACATGTAGAGCTTGGAGTCGAGGACCGTCGCCGTTGCCGGGATCGAACTCGTCGGGAACTTCAGCGCCGAACGCGTCTTGCCGTACGTGCCCGAGTTGTTGCCGACGCTCAGCCACTTCTGCGGCGTGTACGAGAGGATCGTGTCCTCGTTGGTCGTCGGCTGCTGGGACGAGAGGGTGGTGTCGGTGACGCCGCCCGCCGTGCCCTGGATCAGCTTCATCGTCCGGCCGGCCTTCGGCACGCCGACGATGCGTGTGGGCGACCCGATGAGGGAGCCGTCCTTTGTCTTCACCGCGATTTGGTAGTAGTACGAGCGGCCGATCTCGTCCGTGGACGAGTCGGGCGTCGGCGTCGCGGTGGTGTCCGTGTAGGCCGTGCTCGCCTTGTCGACCGGGGCCACCAGCGTGGCCGCGCTCGGCGTGAACACCTGCTGCGTGGAGCGGTGCAGCTGGTACTCGACGATGTCCTGGCCGGTGTCGCCGGTCGTGTTCTTGTACGCCGACCAGGACAGCTCCGGGCCCGTGTCGTGCACGATCGTCGGCGAGTTGAGCGCCGAGCCGACCTTGCCGTACGTCACGGTCAGGCGCGGGTACGAGGAGGTCTCGCCGCCGTAGTCGCCGTCACCGGACTCGTACCGCGGACCACCGGTGGGCGTCGCGGCCAGCGTGTCGTCCTTCGCCTGGATCACGAAGCCGTTGTTCGTGGCCGTGCCCGAGACCCACTTCTGCACGGTGTCCGTCACCGCGAAGTCGTGCCACTGGTTGTACTCGCCCGTGTTCTTGACGATCTGGGCGGGGTTCACCAGGCGGATCGAGTCGGCGATGTTGCGGGTCGTGGAACTGCCGGTGTCCCCCAGAACGATCTTCCCCGCGTTGCCCTTGGAGAAGTAGAACTGGGTGCTGTTCACCGTCTTCCACGCGGCCGCGGTGCCCGACTGATTGACCGTCCCGGTCCCGGTGCCGTCCCGATGAGTGATCGTGTACGGCGCCGCTGTCGCCCCGTCCGAGGCCGGCGGGAAATGCGCCTCGACCCGGTAGGACGCCGTCTCCGCTATCTGCGGCTGCCAGGTGTACGTCTCGCCGGTCAGGCTGTTCTTGTTGTAGGCGAAGTCGTCATTGGTCGCCGCGCCACCGGTCGTCGTCGCCCGGGGCCACTCGCCGACGGCGGCCGTACCGGGGTCGCCGTCATCGATCTGGACGGTGGTACCGGAGAGCTCACCCGACAGCGCACTGGTGTTGGACCACGTGGCGCCCGACTCGGTCCACGGGCCGGTGGCCCGGTGGACCTCCATCGTGACGTCATTGGCGTTGGTCGTGTGCGCCTGGTCGAAGTACATACCCAGACGCGCCGAGTCGATCTTCGTCCCCGCCGGGATCTCGTCCAGCGGGAACTGGATCAGCGACCGCGCGATACCCGTGTCGGTCTTGCCGGCGGACATCTTCCAGGTGTTGTTGAAGTTCGCCGCCGGCTGATCCGAGAGGACCATCGTGTCCTGCGACTGCGACGGAGTCGGCGTGATCGTGATCGTCGGATCGATCGACACCGGGTACTGCCGCTTCGGCGAAGCCAGCCACTTGGCGTCCGGCGTGACGACGATCTGCCAGTTCTTGCCGTCCTTGACCAGCTTCTGCTTGACCTTGGGGCTGTACGACACCCCGTACGGGGAGTCAGCGTCCTTGCGGGTATCCGACATGTACGCGGCCGGGATCGTCATGACCGGCGTGTTCGGCAGCTCGCCGTACAGCTCGATCGAACCGTCCTTGCGCGCCTTCGGCGTCAGACCGTCCGTGTCGAGGGTGAAGGTGTAGGAGACGGGTCCGTCCGGCGCCTTCGCCAGGACGATGTTCTCCTTCACCCGGCCAGGACCGACCCGGTACTCCAGGTCCGCACCGCCGGCCGCCGCGTCCTTGTAGACCACGGTCGAACCCTTGGCCTTCGGGTCGACCGATTTCCCGGCGCCCTTGAGACCCAGCGTCACCGCCGGACCGTCCGCGCCCGCCTGGAACTTCAGCAGCTTGTCCGGGTCCGAACCGAACCAACTGCGCGCAGAGTTGGATGTGTTGGCGAAGTCGTAGCCCTTGGCCTTGGTCGCGTCGACACCCGTGTCGATCGACTTCCACGACTTCTTCTTGCCGGAACCCGTGGGGTACGCGGTCGGTACCTGGGAGAGCTCAGCCTGGATCTGCCCGTTGGACAGCCGCCAGAAGCGCGCGTGCTCCGTGCGGCGGGACGTCAGCTCCTTGACCCGCTTGGGCTTAGCGGCCTTCTTGCCCTTCGGGAGCTTCTCGCGACTGGCTATCTCCAGCTTCCCGCCCGTCGGCGGTTTGGCCTGATCCTCGCCGTCGTCGTCCGAGAACCAGCCCTTGACCGTGTCGAAGACGCCCTTGTCGTCTCCGTGCTTGCCGGAACCCGGCGCGGAGGCGTAGGCGATCTGCGGCAGTGCGGTACTCGCCACCGCCGACACCACAAGGCAGGAGATCAATCTCCCATAGCGGACTTTCACGTCCTGTGCCCTTTCCTTTGCGGCACGCCCCCCTTCCGTGCGGTATTCCCTGCGCACGTAATGCGGGCACGCCTGATCTCCGAACGGCGATTGCGTCCGGACGTCTGGTGTGTGCCACTCGGGAGGGTCGGCATCTGGGCAGCGCGGATTGACCGACGTACGTCCGGAAGGCCCCTGGCCGAAAAGGCCTTCCGGGCATGCGTCGGTCGGTTTCTGGTTTCCTCCTTCGTGGGCGGACGATTTCTAATCAGGCGCACATGGCCATGTCAACAGGGGGAATCAATCGGGCAGTTGGCCCGTCACGGGTCGGATCACCCGGAGATGATCTAGACCCGGCACCCGCTCCAAGCGCATGCCGGGCCGGTATACAGCCGGCGGGACAAACGACGGCGCGGTTTCTATTCACCGAAACAGTTGCGGGTCAACTGCGGGCACAATTCGGGGCGTTGTGCAGCGTGTTCTGAGCACGTTTGGTCTCCGTCCCTTTCGCCCGCTTGTTCCGGACGCTGGAACCGCCGCGCCCCGATGCGGTATAACCGCCCGGTTCTCCGCCGAGCGCGACGCATTCGCGCGAGGAATGATCGCCTCACGAAAGCCAGGCCCATGCCATCGTCGTCCGAACAGTCAGAGCCGACCGAATCCACCGACACGGCCGAAGCGTCCACCGAAGAATCCGAGCCGCACGACGAAGCCGCGGGCACCAAGGACGCGGAGGCAGCGAAGGAAACGAAGGAGCCGCAGTCCTCGGACGAGTCCAAGAACACCGACGGCGCCGACGACGCCAAGCACGGCAAGGGAGTTGACCGTCGAGGCATAGCCGCCAGCGCCGTCGTCGTCGCCGCCTGTGCCGGGCTCGTGCTCTACGGCGTGCTCGACACCGACGAGAAGCCCGAGCGTCACGTCCCCACCGCCTCCGTGACGTACGAGGTCAGTGGCGAAGGCACCGCCGATCTCACCTGGCAGGCCCGCAGCGGGTCCGGCAAGGCCGTCGAAGCGCGCGGCGTCACGCTGCCCTGGAAGAAGACGGTGCGCGTGCCGCTCGGCAAGCCGCCCATCGTGACCATCACGCTCGGCGAGAAGGGCGGGCGGGCCAGCTGCCAGCTCGCCATCCGCGGCAAGCACGTCCAGACAGCCACCGCCTACGGCAAGTTCGGCCGCGCCACCTGCCAGGGCGAGCTGCCCGCGCCCGAGGTCTCCGAGTCCCCGGCGAGCGCGCAGGGAGAGCAGTGATGTATCCGAGCCTCGGCCGCCAAGCCGCCCGTACCGCGCTCGCCGCCGCCGTCGTGCTCAGCGTCATCTCTTTGTCCGGCCGTACGCAGCCCGCCGCCGCGCGGGCCACCGTACACAAGGGCGCCGTCCACACCGTCGCCGTCCCGGGCGGGACCGACCCCGGCAGGCGCGTACTCGCCGCCCGCTCCACCGAGCCGTTCAGCATGCTCGGCGTCACCTGGTCCGACCCCGACGCCACGCTCGGCGACGGCACCGCCGAGATCCGTACCCGCAATGCGGAGACCGGACACTGGTCGGCCTGGCGCACCCTCGAACTCGACTTCCACGCACCGGAGTCGGGACCCGATCACACGAAGACGGGCGTGCGCGGCGGGACCCAGCCGCTGTGGGTCGGCGCCTCCGACGGCGTGCAGGCGCGCGTCACCGGCGCGAAGCTGCCCGCCGGGCTGCGCGTGGACCTCGTCGACCCCGACGCGGGAGCACGGGCCGCCGCGGAATCGACGGAGAAAACCGCCTCGGCGGCCGGGCAGCCCGCCGTCACCTCGCGCGCCGGCTGGGGCGCCGACGAGTCGATCGTCGCCGACCCGCCGACGTACACGACCGACACGAAGGCCGTGTTCGTGCACCACACGGCCGGGACGAACGACTACACGTGCGCCGAGTCCGCGTCGATCATCCGCGGCATTCTCACCTACCACGTGAAGAGCAACGGCTGGAACGACATCGGCTACAACTTCCTCGTCGACAAGTGCGGGACCGTCTTCGAAGGGCGCGCGGGTGGAGTGGACAAGCCCGTCTACGGCGCCCACACCTACGGCTTCAACACGGACACGAGCGGGGTCGCCGTCCTCGGCGACTTCAACACCGCGACCTCCCCGCCCGCCGTGCGCGACGCGATCGCTCACCTCGCCGCCTGGAAGCTCGGGTTGTACGGGATCAATCCGGCGGGCAGCATCGTGATGGCGGCCGGTGCGGACAACGGGAAGTTCACGCAAGGGCAGCTGGTGACGATGAACCGGATCTCCGGGCATCGCGACGGCTACCCGACCGAGTGCCCCGGCACCAACCTCTACGGCGACCTGCCCGCCATCCGCACGCTCGCCGCGTCGGAGAACACACCCGCCAAGGGCGCCGACGTGAACGGGGACGGCCACGCCGACCTGGCCGCCGGCATCCCGAAAGCCACCGCGAACAATCTGGCGGGAGCCGGCCAGGTCAGCGTCGTACCCGGCGCCCGGACCTCGCCCTACGCGGCGAACAAGACAGTCGTCACGCAGGAGTCCGAGGGCGTGCCCGGCGGCTCCGAGGCCGGAGACGGCTTCGGCTCCGCGACCGCGTACGGCGACCTCGACCACGACGGTTACACCGACCTCGTGGTCGCGTCTCCCGGCGAGGAGGTCACCGCGGGCGCGAGCGACGAGGGCGGCGTGAGCGTGCTGCGCGGCACGGCCAACGGGCTCACCGGACAGGCCGGAATGATCAACGAGCCGGCGGCGGTGCGCACGAACGGCGCGAAGTTCGGGGCCACGCTCGCCACCGGTGACTTCGACGGGGACGGCGGCGACGACATCCTCGCCGTGGCGCCCGGAGCCGGGCGTGCCTGGACCGTCGACGGCGCCGACCGGGCCTTCTCCCCCGCGATCGCCCTCTCCGACGGTCCGGTGCAGGGCGCCTCCGTGGCCACCGGGGACTTCGACCACGATGGATTCGACGACGCGGCGATCACGTTCGGCACGGTGGCGGGCGACAGGCCCCTCGTCGTGGTGCGCGGTTCGTCGAGCGGACTGGATACCTCCGAGCCCGCCGTCCTCGCGGGCGCGGGCGGACGGTCCCTGGCCTCCGGCGACCTGAACGGCGACGGCTTCACCGACCTGGCCGTGGGGCGTCCCGACGTGGTGGACGGCGGCGAGATCACCACGTACCACGGCTCGGCGGACGGGCTCACGACGACCGGTGCGGCTGTCGTGGCGCGAGGTGAGCTGGAAGGAGCGGAATCCGGGGGCGAGTTGGGTGCCTCCGTGGCCGTGAGCGACACGGACGGCGACGGGTACGCCGACGTGCTCGCCGGTGCGCCCGGAGACGACTCCGGCGCGGGCCGCGCGTTCCTGCTGCGCGGTGGCGCGAACGGGCTCGGCGTGGCGGGCGCAGTCACGTACGTCCAGGGAGCGGGCCCGGTGCCGGGCGCGGCCGAGGCCGGTGACCGGTTCGGTTCCGCCGTCACTGTCGCCGATCTCACCGGGGACGGCGTCGCCGGCCTCGCGATCGGCGCCGAGGGCGAGAACGCGGGCGACGGGACCGTGATGACCCTGAGCGGCGGAACGGGAACCTCGTACGGGCCGACCGCTCTCGGAACGACCGCCGGTGCCGGTATCGGCGGTGAACTGACCAGGTGACCGCCAGGTGTCTTCCGGACTACTTACAGGTGAGTTACAGCACACCAGTACAACCAGTGACGTTTACCGACGGTCAACCGCTGAATAGAGCAGTTACCCGTGTAACTGGTGTGGCATTTGTGAACTTCTTCGAGGGGTGGGGCATTTGAGCCCGCGTAATTCGCGTGCGCGCAGATCACATGCGTACAAACCGCTGAGTCTCAAGCGCAGGGCCTGGGTGACAGTGGGGGCCGTCGTCCTGGGCGGCGCGGGCGTCATGACCTACGCCATGGCCGACCCTGGGAACGGCGCGTCTCCCCAGGGCGAGCCGCGCCGCGCGTCGGCGATCCACACACTCGGGCTCACCACCAAGGGCGCCGACCGCAAGGTCGTCCCGCAGAAGTCGACGGACCGCTTCAGCGCCGTCGTCGTCACGTGGAAGAACCCGCACACCACACTCGACGGGACCGCCCAGGTCCGGGCGCGCAACGTCGCGACCGGCGACTGGACGGACTGGCTGACCATGCCGGTCGAGCAGCTCGGCACCGACGGCAACGAGACCAAGGCCGACGGCGGCGTCCGCGGCGGCACCGAGTCCGTGTGGACCGGCGACTCCGACGCCGTCGAGGTGCGGGTCGTGGCCAAGGACGGCACGGCATCCGGCCTGCCGTCCGGCATGGACGTCAAGCTGCTCGACCCGGGCACACTCGCCCCCGCGAAGGGTGCGGGCGCCGCCCAGCCCGCCGCGTTCTCCGAGGACACGACGCCCCCCGCCACCACCGACTCCCCGTCCGTGGACCCCGCGAGCAGCGCCCCCGCAGTAGCCCCTTCGGACTCCGGCACCCCCTCCGCGCCCGCGTCCTCCTCGGCCTCCGCCGACCCGTCGTCGAGCGCGTCCGCGTCGCCCGAGCCGTCCGAGACGGTCCCGGCCGCCCGCCCGTCGACGGTCGTCAAGCCGCCGATCATCACGCAGGCCGAGTGGGGCGCGGACACGGACTACAACGGCACGCCCGAGTACGACGACTCGATCAAGGCCGCCGTGATCCACCACACCGGTGTCGACCCCGACAACACGGTGCCCTGCTCTCAGTCGCGCCAGCGGGTGCACACCATCCAGCAGGAGCACATGGCCAAGGGCTGGTACGACATCGGCTACAACTTCCTCGTCGACCGGTGCGGGCAAATCTTCGAGGGCCGCAGCGGCGGCATGGACCTGCCGGTGCACGGAGCCCACGACTACGGCTTCAACACCGACACGGTCGGCATCTCGTACATCGGCAACTTCATGTCGGCGACGCCTACTCAGGCCGCGCTCAACTCGATCGCCCGGGTCGTCGCCTGGAAGTTCGGCCAGTACGGCATCACCGCGAACAGCAAGGTGACGCTGCAGTCCAACGGCGATCAGGGCGTGTCCGACAACAAGATCCCCATGGGCCAGTCGATCACTCTTGACCGCGTCTTCGGACACCGTGACACCGGCACCACGCTGTGCCCCGGCGACAACCTCTACAAGAAGCTCGCCACCATCCGGACCCTGGCCTCGGCCCCGGGCGTCTCGCACGCCCTGAAGACGTCGGACATCTACTCGTCCGCCGCGCCGACGGCCACGACCCGCGACGGCCTGCCCGACCTCGTCGCCGGCACCCCCAAGGCGTCCTCCGGCGGCTCCATCACCGTCCTGCCGGGCGGCACGAACGGGCCGGTGTACACGGCGAAGAAGACCCTCACCCAGTCCAGCACCGGTGTCCCCGGCTCGAACGAGTCCGGCGACCAGTGGGGCGCGGCCGTCGCCGAAGGTGACATAAACGGCGACGGCTACGCCGACCTCGCGATCGGCCAGCCCGGTGAGGACGACACCTCCGGGCACGCCGACCGCGGCGCGGTCACCATCCTGTACGGACCGGCCCTGAACACCGGTGCGCAGATGAACCTCGACGAGGGCTTCTACGCGAACGGCGCCAAGTACGGCTCCGCCGTGGCGGTCGGCGACTTCAACGCCGACGGCAAGGCGGACGTCTTCGCGTCCTCCACCGGCACCGGCGGCACCTGGACCGCACGCTACGCCGAGGGCCAGGAGTCCAGCTCCAACATCACCAGCGGCGACACGGCCCTCGCCTACGAGGCCGCCACCAGCGGTGACTTCAACCAGGACGGCTACGCGGACGTCGCGCTCAACTACCGCGACTCGACCTCGGTCGGCCGGATCGTCTGGTTCAAGGGCGGCAGGAACGGCCTGACCAAGGCCGGCACGCTCTCGGTCAAGGGCGGCCGCTCCATCGCCTCCGGCGACCTCAACGGCGACAGCGTCGACGACATCGTCATCGGCCAGCCCTACACCGCCGAGTCCGGCGCCTACGCGGGCGGCCAGGTCACCGCGGTCTACGGCTCGAAGATCACGTCCACGACGCCCGGCGGCCTCACCGCCACCGGCGCCAAGACGATCCACCAGGCCACCAGCGGTGTTCCGGGCGCGGCCGAGTCCGGCGACGCCCTCGGCGCCTCCGTCGCGGTCGGCGACTACAACGCCGACGGCTACGCGGACGTCCTGGCCGGCGCCCCGAACGAGGACATCACCCGCACCAGCAACCGTTCCAACGCGGGTACGTCGCTGCTGTTCAAGGGCTCGTCGACCGGTCTCACCGGCACCGGCGCCCTCGCGATCTCGCAGGACGAGCCCGGCGTCCCCGGCTCCACGGAGACCGATGACATCCTGGGCTCCGCCGTCTCCCTCGCCGACCTGTCCGGCTACGGCCGCGCGGACCTGGTGATCGGCGCCGCGGGCGAGGACGCCGGCAACGGCACGCTCCTGTACGTGCCCAGCAACAGCACGGGGCTCGGCCTGTCGACGTCCAAGTACATCGGACTGACGCAGCTCGGCACCCCGGCCGGCGCCCGCCTGGGCACCACGCTGGCCCCGTAGGCACCACCCGTACCACCGCACCATCAGCTGAATCTCTCGCCGCGCGGCTCCCGACATCCCCGGGGACCGCGCGGCGAGAGCCGTTTGTGCCCTGGCGGTCCTGGCGGCCTTGGCGGCCTTGGCCGTCTTGGCCGTCTTGGCCGTCTCGGCCGTCTCGGCCGTCTCGGCCGTCTTGTCTGCTTTGTGCCCGCACTTGCGCCGCCACGCCCGAATGGGTTACTCACTACCTTCCACGGAAGCGGACCCGACCGCAGGAGGGGGCGGCCGGGCCCGGTTCCGTTCGGGTCCGTGTCATCGGATCCGTGTGCTCAGACTCCGGCTGCGTTCTCCTCGAACGACACCGCCACGAGCCGGTCGCTGAACCGCTCGGGGTTCTTGATCCCCGCGACCAGGGCGCGCTGCGCGGGCACCGCCTTGTCCGTGAGCGTGACCGCGACTACGGGACAGTCCTCGATCTGGTTGGTGTACGTGGGCGTGCACCGGCCGATGTCCGCCCGCGTGTGGCCCGGGCAGACGGCCCGTTCGGGCAGTTCGATCTCCAGATCCAGGTTCCCGGCGTCCGTGAAGCGGTAGGCGCCCGAAGTCGGCGGGACGGGCCGCCGCTTCACCCCCTTCATCACCTTCGCCGTCAGTCCGCGCGCCGACGCGATACGGCCTTCCCCGTGCGGCCCGTACACATCGACCGTGATCCGTCGCTCACCCACCGGCGCGGTCAGCGTGAGCGGCTGCGGTCCCGGGGCGATCGCCGCATGGACCGTGAAGGCAGGCGGCCCGTCGAAGCCCGGCCCCGAACTCGAGTACCCGTAAGAGGAGATGACGAGCGCCGGCACCTTGGACTGCTCCCCCTCCCCCCGCGGCGCGGGCCTCACAGGACTCGCCGCACCGCACCCGGACAGCGCCGCCGTGCCACCGGCGGGCAGGCCGGCATCCTTCAACATCCCTGGTACGCCGCGGAGTTGGGCCGTCGGATCCACGAACGGCCGTTGATGTACGGCCAGCGCGACGAGTGCCGCCGCGACCGGCAGCGCGAGCGCCGCCCACGCCCGCGGGGAGGGCCCGGAGATTCCGTGCATCAGACGCGGCCCCGCGCCCGCCGCGACACGACGGCCCGCAGGATGCGCCGACCCTCCGTCGACACGTCGAGCGCCTGGCGCAGGCCGCCCGCGCCCCGGCCCGCTAGCAGCTCAAGGATCCTGACCTGACGCCGCAGTTCGGCCGCCACCAGCGGGGACATGCCGTCCGTGCGGCCCTCGCGCCGGGACCGTACCGAGCCCGCGCCGTCCTCCATCGTGTCCAGCATGCGGTGGATCTGGAGCGCGCCGACCGAGCAGGCGTCGGCCCACTCGCGCAGCGCGGGCGCCGACGGGGTGCCCGGCACGGCGGCCAGCATGCGCCGGGCGAGCCCGGACGCCTCGTCCGCGTCGTCGTCCGGCCCGGCCGGGAAAGCGGCCCGCGCCTTCGCCAGGCATTCGCCCCACTCCGGACCGCCATCGGCGAGGCTTCCCCACAGCGGGCGCAGCGCCTCGTCGTCCTCGGCGCCCAGCAGCGGCACACAGCGGTCGAGGCAGGCGAGACCGCTGGCCGCGAGACCCCGTTCGTCGGCCTGCGCGATCAGCTCCACCAGGCTCATGAAGTACGCCCTTTCCCCTGCCGACCCGGCATTTCGTCCCTACTGGGCTCTACTGCGTGCCGGGGCGCAGGAACGTCACAGCGGCGCGACACCGAGCCGGTCCAGGAAACGGAAGAAGAGCGGCTCGGCGAACGGGTCGGGGTCCTGGCCCAGGACGTCGGCGAGCGGACCCTGCGCGACGGTGCGGCCGCACTCCTGCGCCCACGCGACCGCGCGCCGCGCGGCGTCCGCGGGCTCCAGGAAGTAGTCCTCCAGGGTCAGTTCGTCCGCGGAGAGGTATCCGGCCATGGCGTCGCGCGCCAGACAGGTGGTCCACGCGCCGCTCTCCGGCGCGGCCGCCTCGATGACGACGCAGTCGCTGTCCATGACGTAGCCGAACAGGGCGGGCGCGCCGGTCTCGGCGGCCAGCGCGTTCATGCTGCCGACGTCGTGGCGCCGGTCCCCGCCGTCCGGGCACTCCCAGACCTGCCAGCCGTCGGCCCGCCGCTCCAGGAGCGTGAGCGCGTCGCGCGCCCCGCCCAGCGCGTCGAGCTCGGCGAGCGGCCGCTCACTCCTGGCCACGACGTAATAGCCCCAGTACCCCATGCCGGTGTCCCCCCGGTGCCTTCGAAAGCGGCTGATCTCGGCTCGGGCCGAATACACCACAGCCGTACGTGGCTCCGCCACCGAAAACGCAGATCCGGCGATTACGCCAGACCGTCGCCGAGAGGTGCCTGCACCAGCGCGGGCCCGCCGAGGGCCTTCTCGTTCTGCATGCGGGTCAGGGAGCGGACGAACATGATGGCGGCGACGGCGGCAGCGACGTCGAGCGCGTCGGAGAGCATCAGCATCTCCGTGGCCGTCTTGATCTCGCCGATGCCTTCGGCCTTGTCGTACTGGCTGCCCGCGAAGCGGCCGATGACATTGCCCAGCAGCCACAGCGACCACCAGGAGTTGATGACGGTGTGCGAGTGCTTCTGCGGGATCAGACCGGCCTCCGGAACGCTGGCGTCCCAGGTGTCGGTCGCGACCTGGCGCGGCGCCCACAGGTTCACGAAGGGCACGAACCATCCCCAGGAGGCCCAGCCGCGCGACCTGCTGTGCCCGTCGGGCCGGAACACCTCGGCGTTGACGCGCACCCGCCGGAACCACACGATGAAGACGACCGCGGTCGCCACCAGCGCACAGAGCTGCGCGACGCCGGCCGCCGCGTACAGCGAGTCGATGCGGTCGGCGTCCGCCTCACTGCCCGCCGAGAAGTGCCCGGCCACGAAGTCGGCAGCGAGGCTGCGCTGCTCGAAGCCCACCCACAGCGCGAACAGGTCGATCGCGATCGTCACCCCCAGCAGGACGACGACAGCCATCGAGACGCCGACCGGCGACTTGAGCACAGCAAAGTCTTTGGACACGACTGACCCCCCACGGGTTCAAGGTGAGCCGGCCGCGCGCATCTCCCCAGAGCGCGTCGATCACCGGCCAGCGGAACATACGGTTCAGGCCACCGCACTGTCCACTGCTTAGCCGCGGAAACCGACTGCTCAGCCGCTCAGGACCCCAGCCGGTTCGCGAGCGCCACGAACTGGGGCCATGTGAGCGGGGGCTTGCCCGGGTACCAGAGCTTCTGGATCGTGGCCCGCAGCGGCATGCGGATCCCCTGCGCGACCTGCGCCTGCGTCTGCGAGTTCGCCAGGTCGCTCCACACGGCGAACGTGCCGCCCAGGATCTGGCTGTCGTACCTCACAGGCACCGGCGTCGTGCCGCGCACGACGAGCGGGGTCCAGCTCTCGTAGATCCGCTGCCCGGTCGGGTACACGAAGTTGTTGGGCTGGCCGAGGACGTAGTAGAGGTACTCGTCGTTGTAGTTGGTCATCTTGCGGCCCTCGCGCAGGTACTCCTCCGGCGGGCGCGCCCCGATCTCCCTGCCCGTCCAGTAGGCGACCTCCAGGCTCTTGTCGGCCTTGACGACACCGCCCCGGAAGAACCCGTCGTTCCACGCCTTGAGGGAGCGGTTGAACGGCTTCATGGTGGCGACCCGGTCGTTCAGCCAGCCCGTCGTGAGGTCCTCGACCGTCGCGTTCGCCCCGTACTTCTTCTTGGCGGCGGCCGCGAGCTGCGGGAAGGACGCCTCGGGGTTCTTCACCGTCAGGGCCTGGTACTCGTCGCCGCCCAGGTGCCAGAAGGCACCGGGGAAGAGGGGAGCGTACTCACGCAGCAGATCGTCGACGATCTTCGCGGAGCCGGGGTTCGAGATGTCGACGGCGCCGCGCGTCGGGACCCCGGCCGTGTTCCGCAGCTGGAGCTCGGGGTGCGCCGCGATCACGGCGCCGAGGTGTCCGGGCGAGTCGATCTCGGGGATCACGGTGATGTGCCGCTCGGCCGCGAGCGAGACGATCTCGCGGACCTGCGCCTTGGTCAGGTGGTCGGGCGAGACGATCTCGGGGTGCGAGTCCGACTGGATGCGGAAGGCCTGGTCGTCGGAGAAGTGCAGACCGAACTGGTTGTACTTCAGGTCGCCGATCTCCCGGATCCGGTCCTTGATCCAGCCGGCCGTGAAGTGCTTGCGCGCGATGTCCAACATGAACCCGCGCTGCGGCTTCGCCGGCGCGTCCTTCACCACGCCCTCCGGCGCGGTCCCTCCGCCGTGCACCTCCTGCTTGAGCGTGCGCGTGCCGTAGAAGACACCCGCGTCCCCCGGCCCCACGATCCGCACCCGGCCGTTCTTCACGGTCATCGTGTACGACTCCGGGTTCCCGCTCCCGCCGAGCGCCAGCTCCACGTCACCGGCGCCGGCCTTGGCCTTGCCCGCGTACTTCAGCCTCAGCTCGTCGGCGATGAGCTTGCCCTCGTCGGAGAGCTTCGCGTCCCCGATGACGACACGGCCGCTGGTGGGGCGCCACCCGGGGCCGCGCGCCGGCGTGTGCTCGCGCACGGAGGGGATGGTCTGCGGGGTCTTCGACAGGGGGTACGACTTCGAGGGCGAGGGCTCCGCCGAGGCCGGGGACGCGGACTTTCCGTCGGAGGGGCGCTCGGCACGGGTGGCGCTCGTGCCGCCTCCGTCGCCGGCGCAGCCGACGAGGACCATGGTCAGCGCGACCGACCCCGCCGTGACAACTCCCGCGCCGACCCGCGATCGACTCCGCGTACCCATCAGTGACCGCCCTCTGGTTTCGACAGCAACCTCGACATCGAATTCCGCGTCCTAGGAGGCGACCGTAAGGCCCCGTTCCCCCGACCTCCCGTCCACCACACGCCCCCGAACTCTCCCGTCCGGGTGAAATCGGTGCATCCGCCAGACAGCTCCTGGCCCGGATCGCTAGCGTGGAAGCACATCCGACACACCTTCACCACATGTCCCGTGACGCTCCTGACTCACGTCTCGTCCCAGTGTCAGCCCAGTCGCGTCCCACGTCTCGCCGAGGAGCGCACGCTGCCTTCGCACCGTTTCTCCCGCCTCCCCGGGCATGCCGCCATACCGGTGCAGTCCTCACCAGGGCATTCGTCGCCCGTGCAGTCGTCCCCGCACGGCCTCACGCGGTTCAACACGCTGCGCGCGATCGAGGCCGAGCGCGCGCTCCTGACCTGCTGCGGGTCACTCCACTGGGCCCGCCGCCTCGTCGCCCACCGGCCCTACCCGGATCTCGACGCGCTGCTCGCCGCCGCCGACGAGGCGGTCTACGACTTCGCGCACACCGACCTCGACGAGGCCCTCTCCCGCGAGACGCTCCCCCTGCCGCCGCACGGCTCGTACTCCGTCGCGCACACCGCGCTCGGCGCCGCGCACAGCGCGTACGAGAGCCGCTTCGGGCATGCGTTCGTGATCTGCCTCGACGGCTACGGGCCCGACGAGGCCCTCGACCAGCTCCTGGCCGAATTCCGGTCACGCCTTGGCAACGATCCCGAGGAGGAGCGCGTCCTGTCCTGGGACGAACTGCGCCGACTCGCCCGGGGGCGACTCGCCCGGCTCGTCCGGTCGCTCGACGCCCGGACAGAGCCCCAGGAAGCGATAGACCCGCAGGAACCAGCGGATTCCGGGCGCCCGGACAGCGCGTCCGATAGCCCGTACGTGGCTGTTTGATTGCCTGTTTGATCACACCGGCGGCCCCCGGGCGAACGAGCCGACAACTCGTCGATACGATGACGAGCGGCCGGTGGACCGTACCCGGCCGGGCCCGACCGACACTGAAGCCGGCGCGGCCCCAATCCCCGCTCCCGGAGGGTTCTTCCGTGCCGGCTGGAACGCTGTACCGCGGCCGGGAAGGCATGTGGTCGTGGGTGGCTCATCGAGTCACCGGTGTCCTCATTTTCTTCTTCCTGTTCGTACACGTCCTGGACACCGCTCTCGTCCGCGTCTCCCCCGAGTCGTACGACGACGTCGTTTCCACCTACAAGACGCCGATCGTCGCGCTCCTCGAGTACGGCCTCGTCGCCGCCATCCTCTTCCACGCGCTCAACGGCCTGCGTGTCATCGCCGTCGACTTCTGGTCGAAGGGTCCGCGCTACCAGAAGCAGATGCTCTGGACCGTCGTCGGCATCTGGGTCGTGCTGATGGTGGGCGCGCTGTACCCGGTCCTCGGCCACGCCGTCCGTGAACTCTTCGGGAGCTGACGCCAGACATGTCTGCTGACACCACCCCTGCGAAGACGCCCGGCGTCGGACCCGTCGAGGTCGTCGCCCTCTACGACGTCGACCACCCGGCCCCCGTCATCGAGGCCCCCCGCAAGCGCACCTCGAAGACCCCGCGCTCGACGCGCGGCAACTTCGAGATGGCCGCATGGCTCTTCATGCGCCTGTCCGGCGTCGTCCTCGTCGTCCTGGTCCTCGGCCACCTGCTCATCCAGCTCGTCCTCGACGGCGGCGTGAGCAAGATCGGCTTCGCGTTCGTCGCGGGCCGCTGGGCCTCGCCGTTCTGGCAGGGCTGGGACCTCCTGATGCTGTGGCTCGCGATGCTCCACGGCGCGAACGGCCTGCGTACGGTCATCAACGACTACGCCGAGCGCCCGAACACGCGCCTGTGGCTGAAGGGCCTCCTGTACACCGCCACGGTGTTCACGATCCTGCTGGGCACGCTGGTGATCTTCACCTTCGACCCGAACATCCGATAGGCACGGGGCTGAGGTATCCACTCATGAAGATCCACAAGTACGACACCGTCATCGTCGGCGCCGGTGGCGCGGGCATGCGCGCGGCCATCGAGTCGACGAAGCGCAGCCGCACCGCCGTCCTGACGAAGCTCTACCCCACCCGCTCCCACACGGGCGCGGCGCAGGGCGGCATGGCCGCCGCGCTCGCCAACGTGGAGGAGGACAACTGGGAGTGGCACACCTTCGACACGATCAAGGGCGGTGACTACCTGGTCGACCAGGACGCCGCCGAGATCCTCGCGAAGGAGGCCATCGACTCCGTCCTCGACCTGGAGAAGATGGGCCTGCCGTTCAACCGCACCCCGGACGGCACCATCGACCAGCGCCGCTTCGGCGGCCACTCGCGCAACCACGGCGAGGCCCCGGTCCGCCGGTCCTGCTACGCCGCGGACCGCACCGGCCACATGATCCTCCAGACGCTGTACCAGAACTGCGTCAAGGAGGGCGTGGAGTTCTTCAACGAGTTCTACGTCCTGGACCAGCTCCTGGTCGAGGAGGACGGCGTCAAGAAGTCGGCCGGTGTGGTCGCGTACGAGCTCGCCACCGGCGAGATCCACGTGTTCCAGGCCAAGTCGGTCATCTACGCCTCGGGCGGCACCGGCAAGTTCTTCAAGGTGACGTCGAACGCGCACACCCTGACCGGTGACGGCCAGGCGGCCTGCTACCGGCGCGGTCTGCCGCTGGAGGACATGGAGTTCTTCCAGTTCCACCCGACCGGCATCTGGCGCATGGGCATCCTTCTCACGGAGGGCGCCCGCGGTGAGGGCGGCATCCTCCGTAACAAGGACGGCGAGCGCTTCATGGAGAAGTACGCGCCCGTCATGAAGGACCTCGCGTCCCGTGACGTCGTGTCCCGCTCCATCTACACGGAGATCCGTGAGGGCCGCGGCTGCGGTCCCGAGGGCGACCACGTCTACCTCGACCTCACGCACCTCCCGCCGGAGCAGCTCGACGCCAAGCTCCCGGACATCACGGAGTTCGCGCGCACCTACCTCGGCATCGAGCCCTACACGGACCCGATCCCGATCCAGCCCACCGCGCACTACGCCATGGGCGGCATCCCGACGAACGTCGAGGGTGAGGTCCTGTCGGACAACACCACCGTCGTCCCCGGTCTGTACGCCGCCGGCGAGGTCGCCTGCGTGTCCGTGCACGGCGCCAACCGCCTCGGCACCAACTCGCTGCTCGACATCAACGTCTTCGGACGTCGTGCGGGCATCGCGGCCGCCGAGTACTCGGCCAAGAACGACTACGTGGAGCTCCCGGAGAACCCGGAGTCCCTCGTCGTCGAGACGGTCGAGCGCCTGCGCAACTCCACGGGCACGGAGCGCGTCGCGGTCATCCGCAACGAGCTCCAGGAGTGCATGGACGCCAACGTGATGGTGTTCCGCACCGAGCAGACGATCAAGACGGCCGTCGAGAAGATCGCCGAGCTGCGCGAGCGGTACAAGAACGTCTCGATCCAGGACAAGGGCAAGCGGTTCAACACCGACCTCCTGGAGGCCATCGAGCTGGGCAACCTGCTCGACCTGGCCGAGGTCATGGCGACCTCCGCCCTGGCGCGCAAGGAGTCCCGCGGCGGCCACTACCGCGAGGACTTCCCGAACCGCGACGACGTCAACTTCATGCGCCACACCATGGCGTACCGCGAGGTCGGCGACGACGGCTCCGAGTCCATCCGTCTGGACTACAAGCCGGTCGTCCAGACCCGCTACCAGCCGATGGAGCGTAAGTACTGATGGCTACCCCGACCATGGACAAGCTCGAGGCGCTCGAGGCGGACAACGGCTCGCACCTCATCACGGTCACCTTCCGCATCCGCCGGTTCAACCCGGAGATCTCCGCGGACGCGGTCTGGGAGGACTTCCAGCTCGACATCGATCCGAAGGAGCGCGTCCTCGACGGCCTCCACAAGATCAAGTGGGAGCTCGACGGCACGCTGACCTTCCGGCGCTCCTGCGCGCACGGCATCTGCGGCTCGGATGCCATGCGCATCAACGGCCGCAACCGCCTGGCCTGCAAGACGCTGATCAAGGATCTCAACCCGGAGAAGCCGATCACGGTCGAGGCCATCAAGGGCCTCACGGTCCTCAAGGACCTCGTGGTCGACATGGACCCGTTCTTCCAGGCGTACCGGGACGTCATGCCGTTCCTGGTCACGACGGGCAACGAGCCGACGCGCGAGCGTCTGCAGTCCGCCGAGGACCGCGAGCGCTTCGACGACACGACCAAGTGCATCCTGTGCGCCGCGTGCACGTCCTCGTGCCCGGTGTTCTGGAACGACGGCCAGTACTTCGGCCCGGCCGCGATCGTCAACGCGCACCGCTTCATCTTCGACTCGCGTGACGAGGCGGGCGAGCAGCGCCTGGAGATCCTCAACGACAAGGACGGCGTGTGGCGTTGCCGCACGACGTTCAACTGCACGGACGCCTGCCCGCGCGGTATCGAGGTCACCAAGGCGATCCAGGAAGTCAAGCGCGCGCTGATCACGCGCCGCTACTGACCTTCCCGGCGTTACGTCCCTGAGGGCCCCGCTCCCGGTTTCACACCGGCGGCGGGGCCCTCGGCGCGTCACGGACCTGCTGTCACGGGGCGCTCGAAGAACGTCTCCAGGGCCACTGTCGCCTGCGTGCCGCTGACACCCTCGATCGCGTACAACCGCCGTAGCACGTCCTGGAGTTGCTGCGTCGTCTCCGTGCGCACCTTCACCAGGACCGACGCGCTGCCGGCGATGACGTGCGCCTCCTGGATCTCGGGGATCGCGGCGAAGCTCCCGGCCGACTCGCCCATCCACGACGACGACTCGACCATCACGAACGCGAGCACCCCCTGCCCGAGCGCGGCGGGGTCCACGTCGACGGTCGTCCGCCGGATCACGCCCCGCTCGCGCAGCTTGCGCACCCGCTCGTGGGCCGCGCCCGCCGAGAGGCCGACCTCCTTGCCGAGCGCCGCGTACGCCGTCGTCGCGTCGCGCTGGAGCAGCGCGACCAACTTCCGGTCGATGTCATCCACTGCCACTGTGACCCACTCCCGCTCCGCCGACCATGGCGTAACCGTATCCCGTTCTGCAATAGTCCCATACGACAGGATGTCATTCGGTCGAAAGTTCTTGGGGGATAACCATGTCTGGTCAGAACCAGCCCAGCGTGTACGAGATTCTGGACGAGCGCTTCCGCACCGGACGATGCGCTTTCGGGGACGACACCCTCACCACCCTGCACACCGGCAGCCGTTGGGCCGAAGGGCCCGTCTACCTGCCGGCCTGGCGCCAGCTCATCTGGAGCGACATCCCCAACGACCGCCTGCTGCGCTGGGACGAGGTGACGGGCGCGGTCAGCCTCTTCCGCGCCCCGGCCGGACACACCAACGGCAACACCCTCGACCGCGAGGGGCGCCTCATCAGCGCCGAACAGGGCGGCCGCCGCGTCACCCGCACCGAAGCCGACGGGCGCGTCACCGTCCTCGCCGACCGCTTCGAGGGCAAGCGGCTCAACAGCCCGAACGACGCGGTGGTGCGCTCGGACGGCTCGATCTGGTTCTCCGACCCGGACTTCGGGATCACCAGCGACTACGAGGGCTTCCGCGCCGAGTCCGAGATCGGCGCCAACAACGTCTACCGGATCGACCCCGCCACCGGCGAGGTGCGCCAGGTCGCCGACGGCTTCGGGGCGCCGAACGGGCTCGTCTTCTCGCCCGACGAGCGCCAGTTGTACGTCTCCGACACCCGGGCGGGATACATCCGCGTCTTCGACGTGCTCGACGACGGCGAGAGCCTGAGCGACGGCAAGGTCTTCGCCGAGACCGGCGGCGACGACGGCCGCTTCGACAACATCCGCTTCGACGACGGCGGGCGACTGTGGGCCGCAGCCATGCACGGCGGTGTGCACTGCTACGACCCGGACGGCACGCGGATCGGAAGCATCAACGTCCCGGAGCCGGTCTCCAACGTCGCGTTCGGCGGCCCCAAGAACAACATCCTCTTCATCACCGCAACGACGTCCCTGTACTGCCTGATGACGTCCGTGACCGGCGCGCCACGTATCCGCCGCTGACGATGTGCTGTCCGGTTCGCCCTGATCACGGCTAATCTGACGGTATGTCACTTGAGCTTGAGCTGCTCGGCTTCGACAACGTGCTGTTCCCCGTCGGCGATCTCGGCGAGGCAGTCTCCTTCTACGAGCGGGCCGGTTTCCGCGTGAAGTTCCGCCTCGACGAGGCCGGGATCGCCCTACTCGAAGCCGGCAAGGAAACACCCGGCGTACTGCTGCGCGCGGAGGAGGACTTCGGCCGCCGACCCCCTCCGTGGCCGGGCCCGCGCGTCTGGCTCGAGGTGCGCGACGCCAAGGCGGCGGCCCGCGCGCTGACGGAGGCCGGAGTCCCGCCCATCGACCCGCCGTTCTCCACCTCCACCGGTTACGTCGTGGAGATCGCGGACCCATGGGGCAACGTCATCGGCCTCACGGACTATCTCAAGCGGCCCGAACTGGCCCGCAGTTGATGCCCGGGTTCGCCGATCCCCGTCGGCCGACCCTCGCTTGAACATGTTCAAAAACAGGTCTACAGTCCTTCTCGACAGCGTTTTTGAACGCGTTCAAGAAGGGGTGGGGAATGGACCTCACAGTCGTCGCATACGTCGTCTACCTCGTCGTCAGCATCAGCCTGACCGTCTGGGTGGCGCGCACCCTGAGCCGTAACGGAAGGGTCTTCCTCGCCGACGTGCTGCACGGGAACGAGAAGCTCGCGGATGCCGTCAACCATCTGCTGGTGGTCGGCTTCTACCTCGTCAACCTCGGCTTCGTGGCGCTCTACCTGAGCGGGGACGACGACATCGCCGACACCCGGGGCATCTTCGAGGCCCTGTCGACGAAGCTCGGCGTGGTGCTCCTGGTGCTGGGGGTCATGCACCTGGGGAACGTGTGGGTGCTCAACAAGATCCGGCGGCGGGGCGTGATGGAGCGGGAGCAGCTGCCGCCCGTTCCCCCGCAGGGCTGGGCCGCGCCGCCGGTGGCCGGGGCGTGACGGCGATGAACGAGGTCGCGGACCGGGGCACCACGGGGGCCCCGGTCCGCCGGCTCATCCTCCTCTACGACGCCCAGTGCCCGCTCTGCACGTTCCTGCGGAACTGGCTCGCCCGGCAGCGCCAGCTCGTCCCGCTCGACCTGGTGCCGGCCGGGTCCGAAGAGGCCCGGCGCCGCTGCCCAGGGATCGACCACATCTCCACGCTCTCGGAGATCACGCTCGTCGGCGACAGCGGCCAGATCTACCGCGGGCCCGCCGCCTGGGTCGTCACCCTGTGGGCGCTGTCCGAGTACCGGCCCCTGTCCCACAGGTTCAGCACCCCCGCGGGCGCCCGCCTCGCGCGCGCCGCGGTCCTCGCCGCCGCCAAGTACCGCCAGGCCCACCGGGACCAGCAGGTCAGGAGGGCCGGGGGCGGCGCCTACCGCAGGGCGGACGGCTGGGCGTACGACCGCGTCGACGGCTGGACGTACTACGGCCCCGCGGGCTGCGACAGCGGCTGCCACGTGCCCGATTAGGCTCTGAGCGTGCCAGCAGAGAAAGAGACCCCCGAGAGCGCTGCGACGAGTCCCGCGAAGAGCCCTTCGAAGAGTCCCGCCAAGAGTGAGCAGACACGGGCGCTGATCCTGGAGACCGCGATGCGGATGTTCCGGGAGCGGGGCTACGACAAGACGACGATGCGGGCCATCGCCAAGGAGGCCGGGGTCTCCGTCGGCAACGCGTACTACTACTTCGCGGGCAAGGAACACCTCATCCAGGGGTTCTACGACCAGATCTCCGCAGAGCACCGGGCGGCCGTGCGGTCCGTGCTCGACCGGGAGACCGACCTGGAGAAGCGGCTCGCCGGGGTGCTGCGCGCCTGGCTGGAGATCGCGGAGCCGTACCACGAGTTCGCGGCCCAGTTCTTCAAGACCGCCGCGGACCCGACCAGCCCGCTCAGCCCCTTCTCGCCCGAGTCGGAGCACGCCCGCGAGACGGCCATCGACGTGCACCGCGAGGTGCTGGCCGGCTCCAAGGCGAAGGTCCCGGCCGAACTCGCCGCGATCCTGCCGGAGTTGATGTGGCTCTCCCAGATGGGGCTCGTCCTGTACTGGGTCTTCGACAGCTCCGAGGACCGGGAGCGCAGTCGGCGCCTCGCCGAACGGGGGGCCCGCCTGACGGCGCGCGGGGTCGCGCTCGCCCGGTTCCGGGTGCTGCGGCCGCTCGTCCTCGAGGTGCACGAGCTGTTCACGGACTTCCTGCCGGGCATGACGGAGGCGTCGACGGCGGCGCGGGAGAAGGGGAAGGAGAGCGGGAACGAGAAGGGGCACGCTCAGGGGAAGGGCTGAGGCGGGGGCTCTTACCTTTGGTTCATGCGCAGCTTGTACGGTCGTCTGATGCCCGGCTCCTCTTCATCGCACCACGTCAGCCGTCGCGCCGCGCTCGCCCTCGGTCTCGGCGCCGCAGCCTCCGTCACCCTGCCAGGACCGCGTGCCGCGGCCGCCGTCTCCGCCGTCGGCGGGGAGCGGCTCGGCAGGTCCGGTGTCCAGGTGGCGTCCGGCGCGCCCCGGCTGCCGAAGCTCGCCGCGAAGGCGTGGCTCGTCGCCGATCACGACAGCGGCGACGTCCTCGCCTCGTACGCGGCACACCGCGCGCTGCCTCCGGCGTCGACGCTCAAGATGCTGTTCGCGGACACGGTCCTGCCGAAGTTCGGGCGGACCTCGGTCCACAAGGTGACCGCCGCCGACCTCGCGGGGATCCCGTACGGCAGCAGCCTCGTCGGCGTCCAGGCGGGGACCTCGTACACCGTCGAGCAGCTGTGGCAGGGCGTGTTCCTGCGCTCCGGGAACGACGCCGTGCATGTGCTCGCCAGTATGAACGGCGGGGTGGGCGAGACCGTCCGCCAGATGCAGGTCCGCGCGAAGGACCTCCAGGCGAACGACACACATGTGGTCAGCCCCGACGGCTTCGACCACAAGGGGCAGGTGTCGTCGGCGTACGACCTGACGCTGTTCGCGCGCGCCGGGCTCAAGAACGACGACTTCCGCGGCTACTGCGACACGAAGACGGCCGACTTCCCCGCCGGGGGCAAGAAGACGTTCCAGATCCAGAACACGGACCGCCTCCTCACCGGGCAGGGCGTGGCCGCGTACCAAGGGCTCATCGGCGTGAAGAACGGCTACACCTCGCACGCCGGCAACACGTTCACCGGCGCGGCGACCCGCGGCGGGCGCACCCTGCTCGTCACCGTCATGCACCCCGAGTCCGGGTACGAGGCGGTGTACGAGGAGACGGCGGCGCTGCTCGACTGGGGGTTCGCGGCGGCGGGCAAGGCCGATCCGGTGGGCACGCTGGTCACGCCGCTGAGCGAGCAGCCCAAGGGGGCGGCGGCGAAGCCGCGTGCGGGGGCCGCGGGCGCGGGCGCGGCGGGCGCTCCCGTCGCGGCGTCGGCCACGTCCCACACGGACGACTGGGCGTTCGGCGGCTCGGCGGCGCTCGCGGTGCTTGCGGGTGGGGGGCTGCTGGCGCTGCGGCGGCGAGAGCGGGAGCGGCCGAGCGGGCGTCGGCGGCGTCAGGACTGACGCGGCCCGGTCGCGGGGTGCGGTGTCAGGGCTGACGCGGCCCGGTCGCGGGGTGCGGGATCAGGGCCGACGCCGACCCAGTGGGCGAGGTGCGGTACCAGGGCTGACGTCGCTGGGGGTGTGCCCGTCAGGGCCGGCGGCCGCCGGGGCCCGATTCGGCGGCCACCATCACCCGCCGCAGCAGGTCCGAGAGCTGCCTGCGCTCCTTCGCGTCGAGCGCGCCGAGCACCCGGTGCTCCTCGCCCCCGAGCCGGTCCATCGCCTTACGCCAGATCGCGCGGCCCGCCTCGGTCAGCTCCACGTCGACCCGGCGCCGGTCGGTCCTGGACGGTGTACGGACGACGAAGCCGCGACGTTCGAGGCCGTCGAGGCGGCCCGTGACCGAGGCCGGGGCGAGGCCCAGGTCCGAGGCGAGTTCCGAGGGCGCCGCGCGTCCGTCACGCCCCGCGAGCTTGTGCAGCGTGTCGTACTCGAACCGCTCCAACTCCACGTCCACCAGGGCCTGTTCACGAACCCTGCGCAGATGTCGGGTGAGCTCGCCCGCGCGCGTGATCGCGCCCTCGATGTCCGGGTCGAGGTCCGGCATGACCGGCAGCCAGCGCGCCAGATGCCCATCGGTCCAGTCACGTTCCATAGGGGCAGTTTACGGCCAGACCCTTCGGCGCCGTATATTTTGATGCCCGATACTTCGTTGACGAATACTTCGGCAACGAAATACATTCGCCCGCATGCCGCGCCCCAGCCTCCGTCACCCGTTGTTACGCAACGCCCGCTTCCGCCGGTTCTTCCTCGGCCGCCTCCTCTCCCTGGTCGGCGACGCCGTCATCCCCTCCGCCCTCGCCCTCGCCGTGCTGCGCGCCACCGGCTCGGCCTCGGCGCTCGCGCTGGTCCTGGGCTGCGCGATGGTGCCGCGGCTCGTGCTCCTCCCTCTGGGCGGCGTGATCGCCGACCGCTTCAACCCGCGCATCGTGGCCCTGACCACCGACCTCGTGCGCTGCGCCGGACAGCTCTTCGTAGGCATCGAACTCCTCTCCGGGAAACCGGAGTTGTGGCAGATCGCGGTCGCCGAGGCGATCGGCGGGGCCGCCTCCGCCTTCGCCATGCCGACGCTCGCCTCACTGATCGTCGGCATCGTCGGCCAGAAGGACCGGCAGGCCGCCAACTCCGCGCTCGCCGTGGTGCGCAGCGGCACGCTGGCGGGCGGTCCGGCGCTCGCCGGGCTGCTCGTCCTGACCGCGGGTCCCGGATGGGCGTTCGTCCTGGACGCCGCGTCGTTCGCCGTCAGCGCCGCCCTGCTCGCCACCCTGCGGCTCAGCCGCACCACGACACCCGCCGAGGAACGCCGCTCCCTCCGGTCCGACCTCGTCGAGGGCTGGCACGAGGTGCGCTCACGCGGCTGGTACTGGACGAGCCTGGTCGCCCACGCCACCTGGAACGGCGGGTCAGCCGTGTTCGCCACCCTCGGACCGGCCATCGCCGTCAAGGAACTCGGCGGCGACGGCGCCTGGATCGTGATCGCCCAGGCGGGTGCCGTCGGCCTGCTCCTCGGATCGCTCCTGTCCGGGCGGGCCCGCCCCCGCCGCCCGATCCTCACGGGCAACCTGGTCCTGACCACGTACGTCCTGCCGCTGGGGCTGCTCGCCCTGCACGCCCCCGCACCGGCGGTCGCCGCCGCGTTCGGCGTAGCCCTGGCCGGTCTCGGCTTCTTCAATCCCCTGTGGGAGACGGCGGTCCAGACGGCCGTTCCCGCGGCGGTCCTCGCCCGCGTCACCTCGTACGACTGGCTGCTGTCACTGGCCGCGATGCCCCTCGGCTACGTCCTCGCCCCGCTCGCCGCCGACGCCTGGGGCGAGGCGACCCCGCTGTGGATCGCGGCGGCGGGCGTGGGCCTGGCCTGCGTGGCCACGGCGGGGGTGCCCGGCGTACGGCACTTCACGCTGAACACCCCTGCCGACGCCCCTACGGGGAAGGTCGGTTCACGAGACCGGCCCCGTCGTCCGTCAGCTCCACGTCGTACACCAGCGGACCGCCCCCGACCGTGACGTGGTGGGCGCGCGACGCCAGACCGCGCGCCGTCACCGCCAGGATGTACGCCCCCGGCGCGGGCACCGACACGATGTACGAGCCGTCGGCGATGGACGTGACACGGTCGAGCTGGCGGCCGCCCCTGGAGACGAGGGTCACGGAGGCGCCGGCCAAGGGGTCACCGTCGGCGGTGCGCAGGAATCCGTGGATGACGGTGGCTCCGCCGGTGCCGCTGTTCGCCGGCTCCGCGGTCTTGACGGACTCGGTGGTCTTGTTGGACCCGGTGTTCTTGTCGGGCCCGGTGGTCTTGTCGGGCCCGGTGGTCTTGTCGGGCCCGGTCGGGGATTCGGCGGGCGGCTCGGCCGCCTCCACGGCCAGGTGCGGGAGCCGCCCCTCCAGCCATCCCGGCAGCCACCAGTTGGAGCGGCCCAGGAGATGCATCGCCGCCGGGACCAGCGCCGTACGCAGGATGAACGCGTCGAGTGCGACCGCCGCGGCCAGCCCGATGCCCGCCATCGCGCCCTCCATGTCGCCGCTCAGGACGAACGCCGAGAACACGCAGATCATGATGAGGGCCGCGCAGTTGATGACCCGGCTCGTCTCGGCGAGGCCGACGCGCACGGCCCGCGCGTTGTCCCCGGTGTGCACCCACTCCTCGTGCATCCGGCTCACCAGGAACACCTGGTAGTCCATGGAGAGGCCGAACAGCAGCGACAGCATGATCACCGGCAGGAACGCGGTGATCGGCCCCTCCTTCCCGATGCCGAGGAACTCCGTCCCCCAGCCCCACTGGAAGACCGCCACCAGGACGCCGAACGACGCGGCCGCCGCGATCAGGTTCATCAGCGCGGCGGTGAGCGGCACGACGAGCGAGCGGAACGCGATCAGGAGCAGCAGGAAGCCGAGCCCGATGATGGCGCCCACGAAGTAGGGCAGCCGGTCGCCGGTCACCGACGCGAAGTCCTTGAAGACAGCCGTCACCCCGCCGACGTGCGCCTCGACACCGGCTTCCGGGATCACGTCGTCACGCAGCCGGTCGATGAGCCGGTCCGTCCCGACGGACTGCGGGGACGTCTTCGGCACGACCTGGATGACGGTGATGCCCCCGGCGGGCGGGGCCGCGGCGGCCTGCGCGACGCCGTCCGTCGCACGGATCGTCCTGACGAGCTCCGTGGTGTCGGCGCCACCCGGGACGACGACCTGAAGAGGCCCGTTGAAGCCGGGCCCGAAGCCCTCCGCGAGCAGGTCGTACGCCTGCCGGGTCGTCGTCGACTCCTGGTTGTTGCCCTGGTCGGTGGCGCCGAGCCGCAGTGACAGTACGGGCAGCGCGAGCACCGCCATGACCACCAGCGCCATCGCCGCGATCGAGCGCGGGCGTTCTTGCACATACGCCGACCAGCGCGCCGCGGGACCGCTCGCCTCGGCGGGGTCGGGCCCGGCCGCCGCGAGCTTCCGCCGCTGCTTGCGACTGAGGACGCGCGGGCCGAGCAGACCGAGGAGCGCGGGCAGCAGGGTGACCGCCGCCAGGACGCTGAGCACGACCGTGAGGGACGTGGCGATAACGACTCCGTCCAGGAACCGCAGGTTCATCACCAGCATTCCGGCGAGGGCGATGCACACGGTGCCGCCCGCGAACAGGACCGCGCGCCCGGACGTGTTGAGGGCGCGCACCGCCGACTCCTCCGGTTCGAGCCCTCGCTGGATGCCGCGCCGATGCCGGGTGACGATGAAGAGCGCGTAGTCGATGCCGACGCCGAGACCGATCAACGAGCCGAGCAGCGGGGCCACTTCGGGCACGTTCGTCACATGGCTGAGCAGCATCGTCGCCATCATTCCGCTGCCGACGCCCGTGATCGCCACGATGATCGGAAGCAGCATCGCGAAGAGCGAGCCGAAGGCGAGGAAGAGGACCACGGCCGCCGCCGCGATGCCGACCACCTCTGAGACGCCGGTGGGCGGCTCCTGGATGCGGGTGATGGCCTGGCCGCCCACCTCGACCTGGAGACCGTCACGTTCGGCGGCCTGAGCCGTGTCGACGACTTTCCGGACGAGGTCCTTGGGGACCTCGTCCGCCTGGTCGGTGAAGGTGATCTGCGCGAAGGCGGTACGGCCGTCGCGGCTGATCCGGGCGGCGTTCTTCGCGTTGTACGGGCCCACGACCTCGCCTACGCCCCGCATCCCGGCGATCTCCTTCAGCGCGGGCTCGATCCGGGACCGTACGGCCGTGTCCGTCACCGACCCCGCGTCACCGGACGACCGCCACACCACGGTGTCCGTGTCACCCGAGCTCTGCGGAAACGCCTTCGTCATCAGGTCGTACGCCTGCTTGGAGTCCGTGTCGGGGAGGGAGAACACGTTCGAGTAGTCGGTCCCCGCCGAGGTGCCCGCGGCCCCCAGGCCGAACAGCGCCCCCACCCACAGCACCAGGACCACCAGGCGGTGCCGGTAGCACCACCGTGCCAATGCCGTCACGTTTGCCACTCCTTCGGTCTTCCCCCGGGCCTTCCTCGGCCTCAGCATCCGGGGACACGGGCGCACGGCGGGACGGCGCGGCCATGACTCTCAAGGAACTCCAAGGGGGCGAGCAGGGCCGAGCGGGGGCGGGCCCGCCGATACTGGACTTATGAACGCTGGGGGTATGAATGCTGGGCATGTGAACTCGGGGCCTGTGAACTCGGGGCACGCGAAGGGTGGTCCGGTGAATGCTGGGCACGCGGACGCCGGTCACGCGAGTGCCGGGCCCGTGAACGACGGTCACGCGAGTGCCGGGCCCGTGAACGACGCGGAGCGCCCCGCGGGAGCCACCGTGCTCATCGTCGAGGACGAGCCGAGCATCGCCGACGTCCTCGCGATAGCCCTGCGCTACCACCGCTTCGAGGTCATGACCGCGGGCACCGTCCGCGAGGGCCTCGCCCTCGCCACACGCACCCGGCCCGACGCCGCGCTCCTCGACGTGATGCTGCCGGACGGCGACGGCCGGGCGCTCGGGCGCGAGCTGCGCGCCCGCCGGCCCGATCTGGCCCTCGTCTTCCTGACCGCACGCGACGCGCCCGCCGAGATCGTGGGCGCGCTCGGCTTCGGCGACGACTACATCACCAAGCCGTTCAACATCGACGAGGTCGTGGCCCGGCTGGGCGCCGTCCTGCGCCGCACCCGGTCGGCCGACGTCCTGCCCGAACGCCCGCCGCTTCGCTATGGCGACCTCGAACTCGACGAGACGGCCTACACCGTCCACCGCTCGGGCCACACGGTCCAGCTCACGCCCACCGAGTACGCGCTCCTGCGCTTCCTCGTGCGCAACGGCGGCCGCGTCGTGCCCAAGGAACAACTCCTGCGGCACGTATGGCAGTACGAGCACACCGCCGAGTCGACCGTCGTCGAGACGTACATCAGCTACCTGCGGCGCAAACTCGAGGCACTGGGGCCGCCGTTGATCACTACGCGTCGGGGGGTCGGATACGGGCTTGCGGGTGGGGCGTGAACCGGGGGCGGGGCGCGGGTGAGGGCCTTCGTGGCCGACGCGGGCGGGTCCATGGCCGACGCGGGCAGGCGGCCGGCCGGGGCCGGCGGTTCCACTCCCTGCGCGCCAAGCTCACCCTCGTGAACGTCGCGCTGCTCGCCCTCGGCATCGTCGCCGCGACCGCCGTCAGCCTCATCGGGATGCGCCACTACCTCCTCGAGAACGTCGATGCCGAGCTGACGTCGTCACGCACCTCGCTCCAGCGCACCGGCCTCACCCTCAAACAGATCGAGTCGCTCAGCGAACTGGGCATCGCCCTCGACAAACTCTCCCCCGGCCCCAACTCGACCGACGCGGGCGCGAGTTCACTGCCGCGCAACGAAACCGTGTTCGTAGCCGTCGACCGGGCCGGCGAGCCCATCACCGTAGGCACCCTGCGCCCCACCGCCCGCCAGCGCGACCTCGCCTCCGCGGTCGACGACCCGAAGGCGCTCGCCACCGCCGACGAGCCGCGCGACGTCACCATGCACGGCGACCCGTACCGCGCGGTGGGCGCCCGCCTCGCCGACGGCACGACCGTGCTGCTCGCCACCTCAACGGCCAACGTCCAGACCGGCATCCACAAGGCGCTCAGGCTCGACATCGCCCTCGGCACGGGCCTGCTCGCTCTGCTCGCCGTCCTCACGATGATCGGCGTCAGCCACCGGATGCGGCCCCTCGAAGACATGGTCGAGACCGCGTCGGCCATCGCCGACGGAGACCTCGCACGACGCGTGCCGCCGCACCACGACACCGCCCTGGAGGTCGAACAGCTGCGGCTCGCGCTCAACTCCATGCTCCACCAGGTCGAAACGGCTTTCGAGACCCGCGAGCGCAGCTCCGCGCAACTGCGGCGGTTCGTCGCCGACGCCTCCCACGAACTGCGCACGCCGCTCGCCGCGATCCGCGGCTACCTCCAGCTCTACGACAAGGGGATGCTCCGCGACCCGGCCGAACGCACCCGCGCCCTGGGCCGCGTCCACGCCGAGGCCGACCGCATGAGCCGACTCGTCGACGAACTGCTCACCCTGGCCCGCCTCGACCAGGGCCCCGAACTGCACCTGCGGAACGTCGACCTGAGCCGGCTGGTCCGCGAAGCCGCCGACGACCTGCGCGTGCAGCAGCCGGACCGCCCGGTCCAGGTCGCAGCTGACGGCGCACTGCTGGTCCGCGCCGACGAGTCGGGCCTGCGCCAGATCCTCGGGAACCTCCTCGCCAACGTACGCACCCACACACCGGAGGACGCCCCGGTCAGCGTCTCGCTCGAACGCTTGGACGGGACGGTGCGGCTGTGCGTGGCCGACGAGGGGCCCGGGCTTGACGAAGAGGACGCGGCGCGGATCTTCGACCGCTTCTTCCGGGCGGGCGGAGGTGCCGGCAGCGGTCTGGGCCTGGCGATCGTGCAGGGGGTGGTGTCGGCGCACGGCGGCGAGGTGTCCGTGCGCACGGCTCCGGGGGCGGGGGTGCGGGTGACGGTGGTGCTGCCGGGGGGCGGGAGGCCTGTGGGCTCGGCTGCGGCTGAGGGGGTTTCCTTGGGCGAGGGTCCCGTTTCTCCTGGGTGAGGTTCCCGTTTCCCGTGGGTGAAGGGCCTCTGTGAGGGGGCCTCCTCGTCGGAGGCGGTCAGATCCAGCCGAGCTGCCACAACCGGAACACCCCGGTCCCGTCCGACAGATACTGCCCGCCGGTGATGTCCTCCGTACTGAGCACGTACTCCTTGCGCTGCCACAGAGGGATGAGCGGGACGTCGCGTGCGACCGCTTCCTGGAGCTTGCGGAAGTCGCCCATGGTGCGGCTGCGGTCCTCGTACTGCTGACTGGCCCGGATCAGACCGTCGACCTCTTTACTGCTGTATCCGTTGTGCATGCCGGACCCGGTGCGCACGAGCTGCGCGGTGAACGTGTCCGGATCGGGGAAGTCCGGCAGCCAGCCGACCGCGTACGCGTCGAGTTTCCCGCTCGCGTACCGCCTCTGGAAGTCGGTCCACTCGTAGTAGCGCAGGCTCACCTTGAACAACCCGCTCGCCTCGAGCTGCCGCTTGATCTCCTTCGCCTCCGCCGCGGACGCGGCGCCGCGCGAGTACCCGAACTCGAAGCGGACCGGCGTACTCACCCCGGCCTCCTGGAGCAGCGTGCGCGCCCGGCCGGGGTCCGGCTTCGGATACGCGTCGAAGAACGCGGTCGTGTGCCCGGTGATGCCGCGCGGGATCACGGAGTAGAGGGAGTCGACGGTGCCTTGGTACGTCGAGGCGACCAGCCGGTCCCGGTCGAGGAGCGTGGCGAGGGCCTGCCGCACCCGGCGGTCGTGCAGCGGGCGGCCCGTCCGCACGTTGAGGACGAGGTTCCGGGTCTCCGCGCTCTCGACCTCGGTGAGCCGCTCCCCCTTGTCGCTCGGCGCGTACGAGGCGAGCAGCGCGGGCGGCAGCTGCCGAGCGGCGACGTCGACCGAACGGGCCTTCCAGGCGGACTCGAGAGCGGCCGAGTCCTTGAAGTAGCGCAGGGTGGTGGGCTTCCCTACGCTCTTGACCGCGCCCTGGTAGCGGGAGTTGGGGACGAGCTTGGCCTGCTTGCCGGGCGTGTACGAGCTGAGGCTGTAGGGGCCGGTGCCGTCGACGCGGGTACGGGTGCGCAGGCTGTGCGCCGGGTACTGGGTGCTGTCGACGATGGAACCGGCGCCCGTGGCGACCTTGAACGGGAACGTCGCGTCGGGCGAGGCCAGCTGGAAGGTCACCGTCCGCGCACCGCTCGTCTCGACCTTGCCGAGGGTGTCGAGCAAGGTGGCGGGGCCCACCGGAGAGTTGATGGCCCTGACCCGGTCGAAGGAGAACTTCACGTCCTTGGCCGTCACCGCGCGACCACTCGGGAACGTCAGCCCGTCACGCAGCTCGCAACGGTAGGTACGCAGCCCCTGGCCGACGAACCCGCAGTGCTTCGCGGCATCCGGCACGGGCGCGGCGCCACCCGCGTCGAACGTCAGGAGTGACTGGAACACGTTGCTGTACAGCGCCCATGATCCGGCGTCGTACGCACCGGCCGGATCAAGCGATGTCACGGCGTCGGTCGTCCCGACGGTGATCGTCTTCCCCTGCTCGTCCCGATCCGGAAGAAGCTGCCATGCGCCGGCTCCGGCGGCGGCAAGCACCATGAACGTCGCAAAAACCCGCATGCGAATCGACCGCATCGCGCCCCTCCCCAGTGACGTGGATCACTGAATCACAGGAGTTTGAGCTGTGGGAAGGGAAGGTGATGAGGTTTCGAAGACCGAGAGGCACCCTGTGAGCAGCCTGTGAACAAGGGGGTTTCGAGCCTGTTTCGGGGCGGGGTGTTTTTGGGGAGGGAGAGGGGACGGGAGTGGGGGACGGGAGTGGGGGACGGGAGTGGGGGACGGGAGTGGGGGACGGGAGTGGGGGACGGGAGTGGGGGACGGCGGGCGGCTCCTTGTAGGGGGCCGGAGAGGTACCTCCCCGAGCCCCACCTCACGCCCTCTTCGACGCCAGCTCGACGACCGTGATGTCCGAGGGCGCGCCCACCCGCACCGGCGGGCCCCACGCACCGGCGCCCCGGCTCACATACAACTGCGTGTCGCCGTAGCGCTCCAGACCCGCGAGCGTCGGGTTCGCCGCGTCGGCGATGAAGTTGCCCGGCCAGAGCTGGCCACCGTGGGTGTGACCCGACAGCTGGAGGTCGACGCCGTGCTTCACCGCCTCGTGGATCATCACGGGCTGGTGGGCGAGGAGGACGGCGGCGCGGCCGGGGTCGCGGTCGCCTAGCGCCTTGTCGTAGTCGGGCCCGTCGCCGTAGTTCTCTCCGGTCACGTCGTTCACCCCGGCCAGGTCGAACGCGCCCATCTCCACGCGCGCGTTCTCCAGGGGCCGCAGGCCGATCTCACGGACGTGCTCGACCCATGGCTCGGCGCCCGAGAAGTACTCGTGGTTGCCCGTCACGAAGTACGTGCCGTGCCGGGCCCGCAACCCCGCTAGCGGCGCGACGGCCGGCGCCAGGTCCTCGACGCTGCCGTCGACCAGGTCCCCGACGACCGCGATCAGGTCGGGCTGCGTGGAGTTGATCGTGTCGACCACCCGCTGGGCGAACCCCCGGCCCAGAACCGGGCCCAGATGGATGTCGCTGACGACCGCGATCCTGAACCCGTGCGCGGAACGCGGCAGCCGGGCCAGCGGAACCGTGACCCGCTTCACCCTGGGCCCGCGCAGCACGCCGTACGCACCGTTCCCGACGATCCCGGTGGCCGCGACCACGGCGGCACCACCGACGACGCGAGAGACGAAGAGCCGACGCGAGGGGTCGGACGCGGCCGATGGCGTGACGGGCTTGGGCGTGGCGGTGGGGGTTGGGGTGGTGAGGGTTGGGGTGGTGGTTGCGGTGGGCGGCTCGTCGGGCTCGCGCGTCGGAACCAGTACGGGCTCCGGCACGGGCCCCGACTCCGCGCCGCCCGGCGCGGACCTGCGGTCGAGGTAACGCCGCAGCAGGGGGCGCACCACTTCACCCACCAGGACCGCGAGCACCAGATAGATGGAGAAGGCCATCCACAGGAACCCGGGCCAGGACAGAACCTGCTGCAACCAGAACGGCGCACCGGCCCGCTCGCTCGCCACCGCCGCGAACATCAGCAGCGGCCCCAGCACGAACACGACCGTGCCCGCCCGGCGCGCGAGACCGGCGCGGGTCGTGGTGTCGCGCACCAGACGGCGCCACGCGTACCAGTGCAGACCGGCGAAGGCCGCGAGCGAGGCGACCCCTGAGATCACTAAGACGGCGATCACGACGCCGCTCCCCCCGTTGCGTTCATCGCGCTGTTCGCAGTGGCGTTCGTAGTGGTGTTCATCGCTGTGTTCATCGCGTCACGCACGACGCAGGGCACGCAGTCCGCGGAACCCGATGCTCCCAACCACCGTCCCCAAGACAAAGGAGACAACGGCGAGCGTCAGATGCACCCAGAAGTAGGCGGTCGGGGCGCCTGCGTCGTCGAAGGCAAGCCCGCTCCCGTCCTTCCACAGGTTCTTGACGAAAGTGACCCAGATGACCCAGCTCCAGACACCGAAGGCGAGCAGGAACCAGGAGACGGGGCGGCTGAGCTTCATACCCTCAGTATCGCCAGTCCTCCGTCCGCACCGCCGCCGGGGTGGGGAGCAGGAGACACAGGCCACCTCGGCGGAGACTTACGAGACCCAGCCATGTACGTTCACGACCGTGCCTGCCTCGAATGAGTCGTATTTCACGACCGTCTCTGCCAAGACCGAGTCCCTTTTCAAGCGTTCCGGTCTGAAGCGTTCCGGTCCTCGGCGTGCCGGGCGCTGGTCCGCCGTCGCCGCCACGGTGGCCGCCTCCGCCACTCTCCTCTCGGTCTGCTGCGCCTCACCCGCACTGGCCGACGACAAGCCGGGGTCCTCCAAAGGCAAGGCGAAGCCGCCGGCCTCGATGTCGACCGTGGGCGGCGCGCAGCTGGGCAAGCCGGGCACACAGGTGAATCTGGCGAACGGCGCCCCCGTCCTGCCCAAGGATCTGAGCGCACGCTCCTGGATCGTCACGGACGCCGAGTCGGGCCAGGTACTCGCCTCGCACAACGCGCACTGGCGCCTGCCCCCCGCCAGCACCCTCAAGATGCTCTTCGCCGACACAGTCCTCCCCAAGTTCCCCAAGACGCAGACGCACAAAGTCGTCCCCTCCGACTTGGCCGGCATCGGCGAGGGCTCCAGCATGGTCGGCGTCAAGGAGGACTACACCTATACCGTCCACGACCTGTGGCTCGGCGTGTTCCTCCGCTCCGGCAACGACGCGGTCCACGTCCTGTCCGCCCTCAACGGCGGTGTCCCGCAGACCGTCAAGGACATGCAGTCCCACGCCGACGAGCTCCAGGCCCTCGACACCCATGTGGTCAGTCCCGACGGCTACGACTTCCCCGGCCAGGTCTCCTCCGCCTACGACCTCACTCTCTTCGCCCGCTCGGGCCTGCAGAAGAAGGACTTCCGCGAGTACTGCGCGACGGCGACCGCGAAGTTCCCCGAGTCGCAGAAGAAGGGCAAGACCACCAGCTCCTTCGAGATCCAGAACACCAACCGGCTCATCACCGGCGACATGGGCCTCGACCCCTACAAGGGCATCGCCGGGGTCAAGAACGGCAACACCACCAATGCCGGCGCCACCTTCACCGGCGTCGCCGAACGCAACGGCAAGGTCCTCCTCGTCACCGTCATGAACCCCGACTCCGGCGAGAACCAGGCGGTCTACCAGGAGACGGCCCGGCTCCTGGACTGGGGTTTCCAGGCCGACGGCAAGGTCACCCCGGTGGGACAGCTCGTCCCGCCCAAGAGCGCCGACACCGGCGGCGCCGACGACTCATCCGCCAGCCCGAAGGGCAACAAGGGCGCTGCCGCACCCGACAAGGCGTCGACCGGCCACGCCTCCGTCCAGAACGGCTCCAGCGGCATCGGTATCGCCCTGGCCATCACGGGCGGCGCCCTCATCCTCCTGGCCGCGGCCGCATTCCTCGTCAACCGCCGCTGGCCCCTGCCCGAACTGGTACGCCGCCTCCCCCGACGCTGACGGGACCCGTCCGGGGGCGCCACCGCTGTCCGGGATGCCACCGCTGTCCGGCTCAAGTGCACCGGCGCCGTCTGTCTCAGGCGGCGCCGGCCCGCACGCCCCCCGGCGGCTCCGCCCCCGGCTCGGCCTCGTCCGGCACCTCCGAGGAGGGCTGCCCCCGCGTGGCCGTCCAGGCCGCGCAGAACAACAGCAGCTTGGCCGTGAAGTTGATCCACAGCATCAGGGCCACCGGCGTCCCGAACGCCCCGTACATGCTCTTCGACGCCACCTCCTTCATATAGCTGCCCAGCAACAGCTTCAGCAGCTCGAACCCCGCCGCCCCCATCAGCGCCGCCGTCAACAGCTCCCGCCGATGCGGGTGAACCCCCGGCAGCAGCGTCAGCACATAGAGCAGCAGCAGGAAGTCGGCGAGCACGGCGATCGCGAACGCCACCGCCCTGAGCAGCGCGCCGCCCCATCCGCCATGGGAGATGCCGAGCTCGTCCGCCGTCCACCCCACCGCGCTCGAGGCGAGCATCGACGCCGCCAACGAGACAAGTCCGGCCCCACCCAGCCCCACCAGGACCCCGGTGTCCGTGACCTTGCGCATGACCGGGTTCTCCTCCGGGTCCTCCAACTCCCAGACGGCGCGCAGACACTCTCTTATCGAGCCGACCCACCCGATGCCGGCGAAGAGCAGCAACGCCCCCGCCACCAGACCCACCGTTGCCGCGTTCGCGACGAGCGCGCCCAGGTCCAACTGGTCGGAGATGCCGGGCACCTGCTCCGCGATCTTGTCCTGGAGCGTCTTCTGCCGCTCCTCGCTGAGCGTGCCGGCCGCGATCGCCGCGGCCACGGTCAGCAGCGGGAACAGTGCCAGGAAGCTGATGAACGTCATCGCCGCCGCGAGCCGCGTCCAGTGCACCTGGTCGAGCCGCTCGTAGGCGCACCATGCGTGCGTACGCATGAGCCGTGCGACGATCGGCCCGACGCCGGGGAGTCTCTTCAGCCAGTCCATGATCCGAGCCTGCCCTCCCTGACATTTCTCGCACGTCTCGCCGGAATCGCCGCCCGGAAGACAAGGGTCCGGCGGGCAACCCGACCGTCGTCGCGCGCTGCCCCGGCACCGATTTCCCTCGCGGCCGGTCCAACAGCGCCGCGGCCGACCCCCGCCACCCTTGGGCAGACGCATGCACCAACGGCGTCCCGTCTCCCGCTCCCCCCGCGTCCATCCCTTCCCCCGCCCCTTCCCTTCGCTCAGTCCGTTCCGTCATCGCCGGGTACCCCCGGCCACCCAATGAGCCCCGAGCCGCGCGGCGACCGCCCCGAGCGCCGCCCCCGCCGCCACGTCCGACGGGTAGTGCACCCCGAGGACCATGCGCGAGACGCACATCGCCGCCGCCACCGGCGGGACGAGCCGCGCCCCCGCCGGCCGCAACGCCCCGTACGCGACCGCCGCAGCGGCCGCCGAAGCCGCGTGCGAACTGGGGAAGGAATGCCGCCCCGCCGTCCGCACGAGCGGCTCCACGCCGATCTCCGCGCCCGGCCGCGGCCGCCGGACGACCCGCTTGATCCCCATGCTGGCCACGTGCGCCGCGGCGGTCAGCGCCGTACCGCGCAGCCACGCCCCTCGCCGCTCCCGGTCGACCGCCGCCCCCAACAGCCCCACGCCGAGCCAGAGCGCCCCGTGCTCCCCGCTCCAGGACAGTGCGCGCGCGGCCGTTGCCACGCGCCGGTCCGTACCGCAGTCGCGCAATGCCGACAGCAATCGGCGGTCCATATCGTCCATGTAGCTCACCCTGCGACTCAAAACACGCATAACTCAGACAATTTGGGGTGACACCCATTCAATCACCCATTTCGGTGAGGGCTTGGTTTGTTTGGGGTGAAAGGCCTATCTATGGGCGATACGGTCGCGGTCATGGCTGCCGATCCCGCTCCCCCCACCGCCCGCACGCCCGCCGTCGCCTCCGGCGTCACACCCCCCGGCCCAGCCGCCCCTGCCGCGCCGTCCACAACTGCGCCGACCTCTGCGCCCACACCCGCGCTCATCTCGCCGGCCGTCCCGGCACCCAGCACTCCCCCCACCACGCCGCCCTCCCCCGACGCCGTCCACGACGGCCCCTCCGGCGGCATCCTCGACACCGTCCCCATGACCGGCTGGGGCCGCACCGCCCCCACCGCCGCCCGCATCGTGCGCCCTCGCTCCTATGCGGAGGCGGCAGCCGTGGTCCGTGCGTGCGGGACGCCGGGCCACCGGGGCAACATCGCCCGTGGCCTTGGCCGGGCTTACGGAGACGCGGCACAGAACGCCGGTGGCAGCGTCCTGGACATGACCGCCCTGGACCGCATCCACGCGATCGACGCGTCCGGTGGGACCGTGCTGTGCGACGCGGGCGTCTCACTGCACCGCCTGATGGAAGTCCTCCTCCCCCTGGGCTGGTTCGTCCCCGTGACCCCCGGCACGCGCTACGTCACGGTGGGCGGCGCGATCGGCGCCGATATCCACGGCAAGAACCACCACGTCTCGGGATCGTTCTCCCGCCACGTGCTCGCCCTGGAACTGCTCACGGCCGACGGCGATGTGCGGATCGTCGAGCGCGGCAACGAACTGTTCGACGCGACCGCCGGCGGTATGGGACTCACCGGGATCATCCTCACTGCCACCATCCAACTTCTCCCTGTCGAAACCTCGTTCATGTCAGTCGACACCGAACGTGCCGTTGACCTCGACGACTTGATGGCCCGTCTGACCGAGACCGATCACCTCTACCGCTACTCGGTCGCCTGGATCGACCTCCTGGCCCGCGGAGCCTCGATGGGCCGCTCGGTACTGACCCGCGGTGATCACGCCCCGCTGGATGCCGTTCCCGCACGGACGCGCAGGGCGCCACTGACGTTCCGCCCCAGGAAGCTTCCGGCCGCACCCGGATACGTACCCGAAGGACTCCTGGGCCGCAGGACCGTCGGCCTCTTCAATGAGTTCTGGTACCGCAAGGCCCCCATGTCGCGCGTCGGCGAGATCCAGAGACTCTCCTCTTTTTTCCACCCCCTGGACGGCGTACCGCACTGGAATCGCATCTACGGGCGCAGTGGATTCGTCCAGTACCAATTCGTCGTCGGATATGGCCAGGAGGAAGCACTTCGCCGCATCGTGCAGCGGATCTCCGAGCGCCGGTGTCCCTCCTTCCTGGCGGTCCTCAAGCGCTTCGGCGACGCGGATCCCGGCTGGCTGTCCTTTCCCATGCCCGGCTGGACGCTGGCCCTCGACATTCCCGCGAACCTGCCAGGACTCGGCGCGTTCCTCGACGAACTCGACGAGGAGGTGGCCGGTGCGGACGGGCGCGTCTACCTCGCCAAGGACTCGCGGCTAAGGCCCGAACTGCTCTCGACGATGTATCCCCATCTCGATGAATTCCGCGCCCTGCGAGCCCAGTTGGACCCGCAAGGCGTGTTCCGCTCGGATCTGTCCCGGCGCCTCGGACTCTGACCGGAATGGGAACGAGTGCCGTGACCGGGGCTCTCGCACTTACCGGCAGTCCCGCTCCCCCACATCGCACGCACGTCGCATCCCCCTCACCCGGCACGGCCCCTCCGCACCGATTCACTTTTGGTACACCGCTCGGGCCGTCCGGGTTCCCATCCCGCCCCCACCGATTTCGGTCCCGCCCATTTGGAGTTTGGTTCTCATGAAGGACGCCTTCGGCACCCCCCAGTCCTTGCTCGTCCTCGGCGGCACCTCCGAGATCGCGCTCGCCACCGCCCGACGCCTCGTGGCCCGGCGGACCCGAACGGTGTGGCTGGCCGGCCGCCCGTCCCCCGCCCTCGACCGTGCGGCCGCCGCACTCCGCGACATGGGCGCCGACGCCCGTACCGTCGCCTTCGACGCGCTCGACTCCGAGGCGCACGAGGTGACGCTGGGCAAGGTGTTCGCCGAGGGCGACATCGACATGGTGCTGCTGGCGTTCGGGATCCTCGGCGACCAGGCCCGCGACGAGGACGAGCCGCTGGCCGCGGTGCGCGTCGCGCAGACCAACTACACCGGCGCGGTATCGGCGGGCCTCATCTGCGCCCGCGCCCTGCAGTCCCAGGGCCACGGCTCGCTGGTGGTGCTCTCTTCGGTCGCGGGTGAGCGGGCCCGCCGGTCCAACTTCATCTACGGGTCGAGCAAGGCCGGCCTGGACGCCTTCGCGCAGGGCCTCGGCGACGCGCTGCACGGCACCGGCGTGCATGTGATGGTGGTGCGCCCCGGCTTCGTACGGTCAAAGATGACGGCGGGCATGGCGGAGGCGCCGATGGCCACCACGCCGGAGGCGGTGGCACAGGCCATCGAGACAGGACTCCGGCGCCGGTCGGAGACCGTGTGGGTGCCGGGGGCCCTGCGCGTGGTGATGTCGGCGCTGCGGCATGTCCCGCGTCCGGTGTTCCGGCGCCTGCCGATGTAAGTCACGTCCGACAGCGGCCGGCCGATTCGCTTCGCGTCAGCGAGCCGGCTGTCGGCCCCGCTTCGAGCGGTCGGGGCCCTGCGCGGGAACTCCCGGGCCGCCGAAGGGGAACTCGCGCAACTTGCGCCAGATACCGTCGGCGCCCTGCTCGTACAGCGCGAACCCGGTGCACGGCCAGGCCGCCTCGTACTCGGCGAGCTCCGCGTACGCCCGGTCCATCGCTTCCTCCGCGATGCCGTGCGCCACCGTGACGTGCGGGTGATAAGGAAACTGCAGCTCGCGTGCGACCGGACCGGACGCGTCACGGACCTGGTTCTGCAGCCACGTACAGGCCTCGGCGCCCTCGACGACCTGTACGAACACAACGGGAGAGAGCGGACGGAAGGTGCCCGTCCCCGCGAGCCGCATCGCGAAGTTCCGCCCTGCGGCGGCGACCGCCTCGAGATGGGCCTCGACCGAAGGCAGCGACCTGTCCTCCACCTCGGTCGGCGGGAGCAGAGTGACGTGCGTGGGGATGCCGTGCGCCGCGGGGTCACCGAAGCCCGCGCGCCGCTCCTGGAGCTGGCTGCCGTGTGGCTCCGGGACCGCGATCGAAACGCCGATCGTTACGGTCCCCACGTCGTACTCCTGTCGTCGTGTGGTGGGCGGGTGGCGGTTCAGGCGGGGCTGGGGCTCAGTGCTTCGCGGGCAGCAGTCCGACCTTGTCGTACGCCTGGGCGAGGGTTTCGGCGGCGACAGCACGCGCCTTCTCCGCGCCCTTGGCCAGGATCGAGTCGAGCGTCTCCGGGTCGTCCAGGTACTCCTGGGTACGGGTCCGGAACGGTGTCACGAAGTCCACCATGACCTCTGCCAGGTCCGTCTTGAGCGCACCGTACATCTTGCCCTCGTAGTTCTGCTCCAGTTCCGGGATACCTGTGCCGGTGAGGGTGGAGTAGATGGCAAGGAGGTTGCTGACGCCCGGCTTGTTCGCCGGATCGAACCGGATCACGGTGTCGGTGTCGGTGACCGCGCTCTTGACCTTCTTGGCGGTGGTCTTCGGCTCGTCGAGAAGGTTGACGAGCCCCTTCGGCGTCGACGCCGACTTGCTCATCTTGATCGACGGGTCCTGGAGGTCGTAGATCTTCGCCGTTTCCTTGAGGATGTACGGCGCCGGGACCGTGAAGGTCTCGCCGAAGCGGCCGTTGAAGCGCTCGGCGAGGTCGCGCGTCAGCTCGATGTGCTGGCGCTGGTCCTCTCCCACGGGCACCTGGTCGGCCTGGTAAAGCAGGATGTCCGCGACCTGGAGGATCGGGTACGTGAAGAGACCGACGGTCGCGCGGTCGGCGCCCTGCTTGGCGGACTTGTCCTTGAACTGCGTCATGCGGGAAGCCTCGCCGAAGCCCGTCAGACAGTTCATGACCCAGCCGAGCTGTGCGTGCTCGGGGACGTGGCTCTGCACGAACAGCGTGCACCGGTCCGGGTCCAGGCCGGCGGCGAGGAGCTGCGCGGCGGCGAGCCGGGTGTTGGCCCGGAGCTCCTTGGGGTCCTGCGGCACGGTGATCGCGTGCAGGTCCACAACCATGTAGAACGCGTCGTGAGACTCCTGCAGCGCAACCCACTGGCGGACCGCGCCGAGGTAGTTGCCGAGGTGGAACGAGCCTGCGGTGGGCTGGATTCCGGAGAGCACGCGGGGACGATCAGAGGCCATGCTCCTCATTCTCTCAGGTGTCTCTCATTGATTGGAAACAGGTGAGCGACGGGTGCACGACAAGTGCTGAAACCGTGCACGGAGCGCTGTCGCCCACCCCGCCCGGCGTGTCGCCGGAACCTGGCCACAAAACCTGGCTTCGGAACCTGGCTTCGGTCTCCCTTCGGACCTTCCTTGCGGAACGAGTACGGAAAAACCTGTGCGACGGGTGGGAACCGATGCGAGGGGTGCGGTGTATCAACGATGTGAGGACACAGGGGGAGGTCCTGGAGGGGGGCCGCGTCGTCGACGACGAGCGTGCGGTGATCGCTCGCGTGCGCGCCGGAGATGTGGAGGCGTACGCGGTGTTGGTGCGCGCCTTCACCGGGCTGGCGCTGCGGGCAGCCCGGGCCCTAGGGGCGGGAGCGGACGCGGAGGACGTGGTGCAGCAGGCCTTTTTCAAGGCGTACTGCGCCCTGGGACAGTTTCGGGACGACTCGTCGTTCAAGCCGTGGCTGCTTGCGATCGTCGCCAATGAGACGAGGAACACAGTGCGCTCGGCGGTGCGACAGCGTTCGGTCGTGGGGCGGGAAGCGACGTTGGTAGAGGCCGAGCCGCTGATACCCGAGACCACGGATCCGGCGGTCGCGGCCGTCCACGACGAACGGCGGACGGCGTTGCTCGCCGCGCTCGAGGAGCTGAGCGAGGAGCATCGGCTGGTCGTCACATACCGGTATCTGCTCGAGATGGACGAGGCGGAGACGGCCGAGGCACTCGGCTGGCCGCGCGGCACCGTGAAGTCGAGGCTCAATCGCGCGCTGCGGAAGCTGAAGCGGATTCTTCCGGCGGAGCTGGACCCGCGGGAGGGAGGTGATGGGTATGAGTGAACCGCGTCACGAGGACGACGGGAGCCGGCGCCCCGGCAAGGGCTACGGGCCCCGCGCGGACCATGGGCTGCCGGCTGAGCTGCGGGCGCTGGGCAGGTCCCTGGACGGTCTGGGCCCAGGCGGCGAGTCGATGGCCGAGCGGGTGCTGGCGCAGATACTCGCCGAGTCCGTTCCGGCGCCGGTGGCCGAGCCGACGGCGGGCCCTGTCCGGGGGCGGCGGGCGCGTCGCTGGATACGGAAGCAGTGGCGGATGCTCACGGCGGGGCTGTGCGGAGTACTGACCGTGCTCGTGCTCACGCCTCCGGTGCGGGCCGCGGTCGCCGAGTGGTTCGGCTTCGGCGGGGTGGAGGTCCGGTACGACCCCTCGGCCCTGCCGTCGTCCGGTATGCACGTCCCCGGGTGCGGCACGTCGCTCTCGCTGGGCGAGGCCCGACGAGGCGCCGGATTCGAACCGCTGGTGCCGGGCGAGCTGGGGATGCCGGACGCCGTGACGGTGACCCGGGAACCGAAGTCGCGCTTCTTGATCACACTGTGTTGGCGCGAGGACGGGCGCACGATCCGGCTCGACGAGTACCCGGCGCAGCTCGACATCGGGTACACGAAATCGGTGCGCATGCAGCCGCGCTGGGTCGGCCTCGGCCGGGACACGGGGCTGTGGTTCGCCCAGCCGCATCTGCTCAGTTTCTGGATGCTCGACGGCAACGGCGACCGGTGGACCCGTTCCGAACGCACCGCGGGCCCGACGCTCCTGTGGACCCGCCGGCAGGAGATGACGCTCCGCCTGGAGGGAGTCGATTCCCGGGAGCGGGCGATGGAGATCGCACGGTCGGTACGGAAGCCGAACGCCGTCCGCTGATTCCCGCGGGCTGGGCCGGCGAACTCACACACCCGAGAACTCGCACACCGAAGTTGGGAACCCGGTCGGGTCGAGCGGTGTACCAGAAGTGAATCGACACGGGCGGGCCGTGCCGGGAGCAGCTGGGGGAACGGATGCGAACAGTACGAAGGCCGGCCGCGCTGGCGGTGGCACTGACGGCGGCACTCGCCGCGATGCTGCTGAGCGCGTCAGGGGCGTCGGCGGGCGGACCGACGAGCGTTCTGGTGGTGTCGCCCGAGAGCGGCCAGAGCGCGTCGCTCTACTTCAGTGACAAGAAGTACGAGCCGCTGGCGAGTCTCCTGGGCGAGCCGGACCAGGGGCGACGGGAGGAACCGCCCGGCTTGGGCATAGGCGCGGGGCGTCAGCTCAATGTCACATGGCTGGTCCACGACGTGCTGCCGTGGCGGGTCGACCGGGTCTATCCGGACTCGCCGGGCACGAAGGACGTCTGGATACACACAGCGACGCACGTGCCGGACTCCTACAACGGGTACTGGCACAAGGCGCGGAAGCCGGCGGAGCTGCGCGCGCTGCTGAAGGACCTCGGGGTCATGGGCGCGCGGTCCGAAAAAGGCGGGAGCCCGATCTTCCCGGTGCCCTGGCAGTCGCCCGACCGGTCCAGGGAAGCGCTCGGTGGAGCTCCGGCTCCGGCAGCCGACGGTCGCGATGGCGGGCCTTCCGGAGGCGCGCGGGCCTCGGCGGCCGGGTCGAACGACGGGGTGGACTGGTGGTGGGCGATACCGGGGCTGGCGGCGGGTGCCGCGCTGGCTCTGGTGCTGCGGCCCCTGGCCGACAGGCTGCCGGGTCGTCGCGGGACGGGCGGGACCCCGCCCGACGCGGGACCACGGCAGCAGCTGATCGATTCCTGAGGGTCGCTCTCCAGCTCTCACGGCTGAGGGAACGCACTGACCGGCCCGTCGGTGCGGCTGGTGACGGGCCGGTCAAGGGATCAGGTGAGGTCGACCTCCGGGTAGAGCGGGAAGCCGCTCAGCAGGTCGGACGCTCGCGTGGAGACCTCGTCGGCGATCTTCTCGTCCAGGACATGCTGCGCCTTGGAGGGCGCGCCCTTGCTGGTGGTGCCTGCTTCGGCGGCGGTGAGCACGCGGTCGATGAGGCCAGCGACCTCGTCCATCTCCGCGGTGCCCAGGCCACGGGTGGTCAGGGCAGGGGTGCCGATGCGGATGCCGGACGTGTACCAGGCACCGTTCGGGTCGGAGGGGATGGAGTTGCGGTTGGTGACGATGCCTGAGTCGAGGAGCGCGTTCTCGGCCTGGCGGCCGGTGAGCTCGTAGGAGGTGGCGACATCGATCAGGTTGAGGTGGTTGTCTGTGCCGCCCGTGACGAGGGTGGCGCCGCGGCGGGTCAGGCCCTCGGCGAGGGCACGGGCGTTGTCGACGACGGACTGGGCGTAGTCGCGGAACTCGGGACGGCGGGCCTCGGCCAGGGCGACGGCCTTGGCGGCCATGACGTGCGGCAGCGGACCGCCGAGGACCATCGGGCAGCCGCGGTCGACCTGGCCGGCGAGCGAGTCGTCGCAGAGCACCATGCCGCCGCGCGGGCCGCGCAGCGACTTGTGCGTCGTGGTGGTGACGATCTGGGCGTGCGGCACCGGGTCGAAGTCGCCGGTGAGGACCTTGCCGGCGACCAGGCCCGCGAAGTGCGCCATGTCGACCATGAGGGTCGCCCCGACCTCGTCGGCGATCTCGCGCATGATGCGGAAGTTCACCAGGCGGGGGTAGGCGGAGTAGCCGGCGACGATGATCAGCGGCTTGAAGTCGCGGGCGGTGGCGCGCAGGGCTTCGTAGTCGACGAGGCCGGTCTGCGGGTCGGTGCCGTAGCTGCGCTGGTCGAACATCTTGCCGGAGATGTTCGGGCGGAAGCCGTGGGTGAGGTGGCCGCCGGCGTCCAGGGACATGCCGAGCATCCGCTGGTTGCCGAAGGCCTGACGGAGCTCGGCCCAGTCGGCGTCGGAGAGGTCGTTCACGTTGCGGACGCCGGCCAGCTCCAGGGCGGGCGCCTCGACGCGCTGGGCGAGGACGGCCCAGAAGGCGACGAGGTTGGCGTCGATGCCGGAGTGCGGCTGGACATAGGCGTGGCGGGCGCCGAAGAGCTCGCGGGCGTGTTCGGCGGCGAGGGCCTCGACGGTGTCGACATTGCGGCAGCCGGCGTAGAAGCGGCGGCCGATGGTGCCCTCGGCGTACTTGTCGCTGAACCAGTTGCCCATCGCGAGGAGGGTGGCCGGGGAAGCGTAGTTCTCGCTGGCGATCAGCTTGAGCATCTCGCGCTGGTCGGCGATCTCCTGGCCGATGGCGTCGGCCACGCGGGGCTCGACAGCCCGGATCACGTCGAGGGCGCTGCGGAACGCTACGGATTCGGTGGAGAGGGCGGACTCTGACATGACGGACCTCCGGACGAATGGGACCTCCCCTGCTCGAGCGAGGTCGAGAGCAGGAGGTTTCTCGGGTCGGCCCAGGCGCACGGCACACAGTTCACAGGCCGCTCCCCGATGGTCGGTCCCATCCCAGCGCGCCAGTCACGGCCCTGCGGGCCACACTACCGGGCGCGCCGCAGGGCGAAGTTTCCCGGTCCACGATGCGAGCGACGATAGGAAGGGGCCACAAGCCCACGTCTTCGCGCCATCAGAGCTGTAAGAACGGAGATCCCGTGACTGCTGTGACTCCTCCGAATGCCGCAACGGAAGCCTTCATCACCGCGTCCGAAGCGCACAGCGCGCACAACTACCATCCGCTGCCCGTCGTGGTCGCGACGGCGGAGGGCGCGTGGATGACGGATGTCGAGGGGCGCCGGTACCTCGACATGCTCGCCGGCTACTCAGCCCTCAACTTCGGCCATGGGAACCAGCGGCTCATCGAGGCCGCCAAGGCGCAGCTGGAGCGGGTGACGCTGACGTCCCGCGCCTTCTATCACGACCGGTTCGCCGCGTTCTGCACCCAGCTCGCGGAGCTGTGCGGCATGGACATGGTGCTGCCGATGAACACAGGGGCGGAGGCGGTCGAGACCGCCGTGAAGACGGCGAGAAAGTGGGGGTACCAGGTCAAGGGGGTGCTCGACGGCAGAGCGAAGATCGTCGTGGCGGGCAACAACTTCCACGGGCGCACCACGACCATCGTCAGCTTCTCCACGGACCAGGAGGCGCGCGCGGACTTCGGGCCCTACACGCCGGGGTTCGAGATCGTGCCGTACGGCGATCTGACGGCGCTGCGCGGCGCTGTCACCGAGAACACCGTCGCGGTGCTGCTCGAACCGATCCAGGGCGAGGCCGGTGTCCTCGTGCCGCCGGCCGGATATCTGCCGGCGGTAAGGGAGTTGACCCGCGAGCGGAACGTGCTGTTCATCGCGGACGAGATCCAGTCGGGGCTCGGGCGGACCGGGCGGACGTTCGCCTGTGAGCACGAGGGCGTGGTGCCCGACATGTACGTGCTGGGCAAGGCGCTCGGCGGTGGGGTCGTGCCGGTGTCGGCGGTCGTGTCCAGGAGCGAGGTGCTCGGGGTGTTCAAGCCGGGTGAGCACGGGTCGACGTTCGGCGGGAATCCGCTGGCCTGTGCGGTGGCGCTCGAAGTCATCGCGATGCTGCGCACCGGGGAGTTCCAGCAGCGGGCGGCGGAGCTGGGCGAGCATCTCCACGCGGAGCTCGGGCTGCTGACGGGCACAGGCAAGGTGACGCAGGTGCGGGGACGCGGGCTGTGGGCGGGCGTCGACATCGGTCCGTCGTACGGGACGGGAAGGGAGATCTCGGAGAAGCTGATGGCCAAGGGCGTCCTGGTCAAGGACACCCACGGCAGCACGATCCGGATCGCTCCCCCTCTGATGATCAGTAAGGAGGACCTGGACTGGGGGCTCGACCAACTCCGGGCGGTCCTGGCGGTCTGACGGCGGTGCGCCTCCGACACGGGCGGCCGACTCGTGGTCCGGCCACTCATCGGGGCACCCCACAAGGAGGGGCCGCTCACGGGCCGGTCGGCGTAGGCACACCCTCTACAGTCGCTTTGTGCTTGTTGGAATGCTTTGCGCGCTCGGGGCGGCGGTCTGTTTCGGTACGGCTTCCGTGTTGCAGGCGATGGCCGCGCGGGCCGCGGAGCCGGGGTCGGGGTCCGGTGTCGACGCCGCGCTGTTGCTGCGGGCGCTGCGGCAGTGGCGTTATGTCGCCGGGCTGGGGCTCGACCTGCTCGGGTTCGTATTGCAGGTCATGGCGCTGCGGTCCATTCCGATCTACGCCGTCGGGGCGGCGCTCGCCGCGAGCCTGGCGGTGACGGCGGTGGTCTCCACACGGCTGCTGGACGTACGGCTGAGCGGCGTCGAGTGGGGTGCCGTCGGGGTGGTGGTGGCAGGGCTCGCGATGTTGGGGCTGGCGTCGGGGACGGAGGGAGAGCAGGCCGGTTCGGACGCGTTGCGGTACGCGATGCTCGGGACGGCGCTCGGGGTGCTGTTGATCGGGGCGGTGGCCGGGCGGCTGCCGGGGCGGGGCCGGGCGCTCGCGCTGGGGCTCGGCTCGGGGTTCGGGTTCGGGGTGGTGGAGGTGTCGGTACGGCTCATCGACGACGTGTCGCCCGGCGCGCTGCTGAGCAATCCGGCGACGTACGCACTGCTGCTCGGTGGGGGTGCGGCGTTTCTGCTGCTGACCTCGGCGTTGCAGAAGGGGTCGGTCACCACGGCCACCGCGGGGATGGTCGTGGGCGAGACGGTGGGGCCGGCGCTGATCGGGGTGATCTGGCTCGGGGATCGCACGCGCGAGGGGCTGGGCTGGCTGGCGGTTCTCGGGTTCGTGGTGGCCGTGACGGGGGCGTTGGCGTTGGCGCGCTTCGGGGAGGCGCCGGTGGAGGACGCCTCCGCACCGGCCCGGGTCTGACCCGAACCCGGGCCGACCCGAGACGCCTACCGCCCGATGCCGGTCCCCTACGGCAGAGCCCGGCACAAAGCCTCCAGCGCGCTTGTCCAGGCGTGGTCCGGTGGGGTTCCGTAGCCGACCACCAGGGCGTCCAGGGGTGGTTCGGTGGTGGCCGCGTCGTGGCGGAAGCTGGAGAGGCCGGAGACTCCGAGGCGTTGCCAGGCGGCGGCGCGGACCACGGACTGTTCGGTGCCGGACGGGAGTTGGAGGACGGCGTGCAGGCCGGCGGCGATTCCGGTGGCACGGACGTCGGGGGCGCGTTCGGCGAGGGCGGCGACAAGTTGGTCGCGGCGGCGGCGGTAGCGCAGGCGGGCGCCGCGGACATGGCGGTCGTAGGCGCCCGAGTCGATGAACTCCGCGAGGGTCAGCTGGTCGAGGACACCGCACGACCAGTCGGCGACGCCCTTCGCCTCGATCACCTCCCCGATGACGGAGGGCGGCAGCACCAGCCAGCCGAGGCGCAGGCCGGGTGCAAGCGATTTGCTGGCCGTGCCGCAGTAGACGACACGGTCGGGGTCGAGGCCCTGGAGGGCGCCGACGGGCTGGCGGTCGTAGCGGAACTCGCCGTCGTAGTCGTCCTCAAGGATCAGTCCGCCGGTGCGGCGGGCCCAGTCGACGACGGCGGCACGGCGGTCGGGGTGCAGGGCCCCGCCCATCGGGAACTGATGGGCGGGGGTCAGGAGGGCGGCGCCCACATTCGGTTCACCGGTCGCCAACTCGTCGGTGCAGGTGCCGAGTTGATCGAGGGGAAGAGGGTGGGTGCGCAGGCCCGACCGCGTCAGGACGTCCCAGTGGATGTCGAGCCCGTACGTCTCCACAGCGACGTCGCGCACGCCCCTGTTGCGCAGCACCTCGCCGAGCAGCATCAGGCCGTGGACGAAGCCGGAACAGATGACGATGCGGTCCGGGTCGGCGTGGACGCCACGGGCACGGGCGAGGTAGCCGGCGAGTGCGGTACGCAGTTCGATGCGGCCGCGGGCATCGCCGTACCCGAGGGCGTCGTTCGGGGCGGCGTTGAGGGCGCGGCGCGCGGCCTTGAGCCATTCGGCGCGGGGGAACGAGGAGAGGTCGGGGGTGCCGGGGTGCAGGTCGTGGCGGAGGCCGGCCGGGGCGCGCCGCCCGCGGGTCGAGGCCGGCCGGGGTGCCTCGACCGGTCGCTCCGCGACACGCGTCCCCGAGCCCTGGCGCGCGGTGAGCCAGCCCTCGGCGACGAGGTCGGCGTAGGCATCGGCGACCGTGTTGCGGGCGATGCCCAGATCGGCGGCGAGTGTGCGGGATGAGGGGAGGCGGACACCGGGGGCGAGACGTCCGCCACGTACGGCGTCACGGAGCGCGTCGGTGAGGCCTTTGCGCAGGCCGGAGCCGGTCGGCTCGACGTGCAGATCGATACCGAGCGCCTGACCGGAGGGCGAAGTGGCCCAGGATTCCACCATGGAAATGGACCATACCCGTGGGCTACTCCGCTCGTAGGGTCGATGCCATGACGACGAACGAGAACACCACCGACAGCACCGGCCAGCCCACCAAGGAGTACGTCCACGAGCACGCGCCCCGGCTGGCCTGGGCCAAGCACGCTCCGGAGGTCTACAAGGCCATGATCCGGCTCGACGCGGAGGCCCGTAAGGGCGTCGATCCGGTGACGCTGGAGCTGGTCAAGATCCGCGCTTCGCAGCTCAACCACTGCGCGTTCTGCCTCGACATGCACTCCAAGGACGCGCTCGCCGCGGGCGAGAGCGTCGAGCGGATCATCCAGCTCGGCGCGTGGGAGGAGTCGCAGCACTTCTACACGCCCAGGGAGATCGCGGCGATCGAGCTGACCGAAGCGATCACCGTGCTCACGGACGGATTCGTGCCGGACGAGACGTACGAGAAGGCGGCGAAGCTGTACGACGAGAAGGAGCTGACGCAGCTGATCGCCGCGATCACGGTGATCAACGCGTGGAACCGGTTCGGTGTGTCGACGCGGATGGTGCCCGGGCACTACACCGCGGGCGACTTCAAGTGACAGCCCGTACAACGCACCTGGACGCCGGTGTGCGCGACGCGATGATCGCGCTCGGCGCCGCCGCGAAGAAGGGGCTCGGCGACCCGGTTCTCGCCGAGCTGGTGATGATCCGGGCGTCGCAGATCAACGAGTGCGCGTTCTGCCTGGACATGCACGTGGACCTCGCCGTCGAGAAGAACGGTGAGAGTGCCGTTGGGGTGTCCCCTGCTCGAGCGAAGTCGAGAGCCTGGAGAAGGATCGCGCTGCTCAACACGTGGGCGGAGGCCCCCGAGCAGTTCACCGAGCGCGAGCGGGCCGCGCTCGCACTCACCGAGGCCGTCACCGTCCTCACCGACGGCTACGTGCCGGACGAGACGTATGAGGCGGCGGCCAAGCACTTCGACGAGGACGAACTCGCCCATCTCCTCGGTGTGATCACCGTCATCAACAGCTGGAACCGGCTCATGGTGAGCCGCCGGATCGCGCCGGGCGGACCGCAGTGGTGACGTGCCGGGTGCCGCCGTCAGGAAAGGCACCCGGCACGCGCGCTGGGAGGAGCCGTACGGCTACTTGGGCAGCCAGGACCGCCACGTCGACTCGTGCTCGTCGATCCACTTCTTCGCCGCCTCGTCCGGCGACAGCTTCTGGTCGGCGATGAGCAGGGAGACCTCGTTCTGGTCCGCGGTGGTCCACTTGAAGTTCTTCAGGAAGGCCGCCGCCTTGCCGCCGTTCTTCGAGAAGTCCGCGTTGAGGTACTTCTGGAGCGGCGTCTTCGGATAGGCGCAGGCCACCTTCTTCGGTTCGGCGTCGCAGCCGTCCGTGTACGCCGGCAGCTTCACCTCCGTCATCGGCACCTTCTTGAACAGCCACTGCGGCTGGTACCAGTACGTCAGGAACGGCTTCTTCGCCTTGGCGAACTGCTTGATCTGGGTGATCTGAGCCGCCTCGGAACCGGAGAACACGACCTGGTACTTCAGCTTCAGGTTGTTGACCAGCGCCTTGTCGTTGGTGACGTACGACGGGGAGCCGTCGAGGAGTTGGCCCTTGCCGCCGCTCTCCGCGGTGCGCAGCTGGGACGCGTACTTGTTGAGGTTCTTCCAGTCGGTGACGTCCGGGTGCTGTTTGGCGAAGTACGTGGGGACGAACCAGCCGATGTGTCCGGTGACGCCGAGGTCGCCGCCGTTCACGATCGTCTTCTTGTCCTTGACGTACCGCTGCTCCTGGTCCGGGTGGCCCCAGTCCTCCATGATCGCGTCGACGCGGCCCTGGCTGAGCGCGTCCCAGGCGGGGACCTCGTCGACCTGGACGGTGTCGACGCGGTAGCCGAGCTCGTGCTTGAGCAGGTACTCGGCCACGGCGATGTTGGCCTGCGCACCGACCCAGGACTGCACGGACAAGGTCACCGTCTTCGCGCCCTGCGCGTTGGCGTACGGGGAGGACTGCTTGGTCATGTCGGCGGCGCCGCAACCGGTCGCCACCAGGAGGGTGCTCGCGGCCGCGAGCCCCATGGTCATCCGGCGCGCCCGCACGGGGCGCAACGTGGTCATCCTGCGTGCCCGCACCGGGCGGAAAGATCGAAGTGCTCGCATCGCGATCACGCTCCCTTCGTCGCGCGTCGTTCGGTCGGCTGGGTGACCCGGTCGAGCATGAGACCGAGGCAGACGATCGCCGCGCCGCCGACGAGCCCGGTCGCCAGGTCGCCCTGGGCGAGGCCGAACACGACCTCGTAGCCGAGCGCGCCACCGCCCACCAGACCGCCGATGATCACGACGGCGAGGACGAGGACGACACCCTGGTTCACGGCCAGGAGCAGCGCGGGCCGGGCCAGCGGCAGCTGGACCTGGCGCAGTTGCTGCCAGCTCGTCGCGCCCATCGACCGGGCCGACTCCATGGCGGCCCCGTCGACCTGGCGGAGTCCCTGCGTGGTGATGCGGATGACGGCCGGCAGCGCGTAGACGACGGCGGCGGCGACCGCGGGGGCGCGGCCGACGCCGAACAGCGCGACCACCGGGATCAGATACACGAACTGCGGCATCGTCTGGAAGACGTCGAGCACGGGCCTGAGCAGGCGTTCGAGCCGCCCGCTGCGCGCCGCCGCGATCCCGACCGCGAAGCCGACGACGAGCGTCACGGCGACGGCCGCGAGCACCTGCGACAGCGTGTCGAGCGAGGGCTTCCACACGCCGAGGACACCGATCGCGGCCATGGCGAGCACGGCCGTCACGGCGGTGCGCCAGGTGCCGATCAGCCAGGCCAGCGCGGCGACGATGAGGAGCACGGACCACCAGGGCAGCCACTGCAGCCCGTCGCGCAGCGGGTCGAGGACCCAGGTGGTGAAGTGCCCGGCCCAGTCGGCGGTTCCGCCGATGTAGGGGACACCGGAGTAGAGGTGGTCGGTCATCCAGTCGACGGCGTTGTTGACCGGGTCCGCGATGTTCACGGTCCAGGTCTCGGGCCAGTCGATCCGGTCCGCGAGACGGGCCACGAGGGCGACGGCCACCGTGAGAACCGCGGCGACGCCCCAGCCGTACGGGCCGTGCAGTCGGCGGCCGTCGGGTTCGGCGGCGCCGAGCCGCTCCCCCGCCGCGGCCGTCGTGCGGTCCAGGATCACGGCGAGCAGCACGATCGGGATGCCGGCAGCGAGGGCCGCGCCGACGTCCACGGAGGCCAGTGCCTGGTACACGCGGTCGCCGAGGCCGCCCGCGCCGATCACCGACGCGATGACGGCCATCGAGAGCGCCATCATGATCGTCTGGTTGAGCCCGAGGAGGAGTTGCTTGCGGGCAAGCGGGAGCCGGGCCGTCAGGAGCCGCTGACGCGCGGTCGCGCCGAGCGAGGCGACAGCCTCCATCACGCCGCCGTCGGCGCCGCGCAGGCCGAGCGCCGTCAGACGGGCCATCGGCGGGGAGGCGTAGACGACGGTCGCGAGGACGGCCGCGGGCACGCCGATGCCGAACACCAGGACGACCGGCAGCAGATACGCGTACGCGGGAAAGACCTGCATCGTGTCGAGGACGGGCCGCAGCGCCCGGTACGTGCGGTCGGAGAGACCGGCCGCGAGTCCCAGGAGCATGCCGAGCACGACCGAGGCGAGGACCGCGACGATCATCAGCGCGAGGGTCTGCATGGTCGGCACCCACATGCCGAACCAGCCGCACACGAGGATCGCGACGACGGCGGACGCCGCGAGCTTCAGGCCCGCGACCCGCCAGGCGATGAGCCCGGCCGCGGCGGTGACGCCCGCCCAGCCGGCCGCGAGGAGCACCAGGTAGACGCCGCGCACGCTCACGACGACGGCGTTGCTGATGTGGCCGAAGAAGTAGAGGAACAGCGGGTGGCTGTCCCGGTTGTCGATGATCCAGTCACTGGTCTTCCCCAGCGGTCCGGTCAGATCGACGGTGAGCGCGTGCGGCCAACTGCCGCTCGCCCACTTGGCGTTCACGATCGGTACGAGGACGGCCGCGACGACGGCGAGCAGCAGGAGCTTGCCGAGGACGCGGTTGCGCAGGAGCGCGCCGGAGCGCGGGGTGTCCGCCGCGGTGGCGGTGGCGGTACTGGCGGCAGCCATCAGGCGACCTCCTCGCCCGGCGGCGTGACGGGCGCGGGCGCGTCGGCGTCGGCGCCTGCCACGGCCGAACCGGAACCCGAAGCGTCAGCCCCGGCCGAACCGGAACCCGAACCAGAAGCGTCAGCCCCGGCCACGTCCGCCTCTCCGGAGAACCCCTCCCCGGAGGACCCGTCCGTCCCCGCCACCACACCCAGCAGCCGCGCATGGTCCACGACACCCAGGCAGCGCCCCTCCTCCATGACCCGCACCGCGAACCCGGTCCTGGCGACTGCCTCGATCGCCTCCGACACGGTCGCGCCGGGCGCGATGGCCGGGCCGCGGCTCTCCTCGTCGGCGTCGGCGGGCCGCATCGCGCGGCGCACCGTCATGACCTGTTCGCGCGGCACGTCCCGGACGAACTCGCGGACGTAGTCGTCGGCGGGCGAGCCCACGATCTCCTCGGGCGTGCCCAGCTGCACGATCCGGCCGTCGCGCATCAGCGCGATCCGGTCGCCGAGCCGCAGCGCCTCGCTGAGGTCGTGCGTGATGAAGACCATGGTCCGGCCCTCCTCGCGGTGGAGCCGGATGACCTCCTCCTGCATGTCGCGGCGGATCAGCGGGTCGAGGGCGCTGAACGGCTCGTCGAACAGCAGCACTTCGGGATCGACCGCGAGGGCGCGCGCGAGCCCGACACGCTGCTGCTGGCCGCCGGACAGCTGCCCGGGCCGCCGCTGCTCAAGACCGTCGAGGCCGACCTTCTCGACGACCGCCGCCGCCTTGGCGCGCCGCTCGGCGCGGCCCACGCCCTGGATCTCCAGGCCGTACGCGACGTTGTCGAGCACGGTGCGGTGCGGAAGGAGCCCGAAGTGCTGGAAGACCATGGCGGCGCGGTGCCGGCGCAGTTCGCGCAGGCGCCCCTTGTCCATGCCGAGGACGTCCTCGCCGTCGATGGATATGCCGCCGGAGGTCGGCTCGATGAGCCGGGTCAGGCAGCGTACGAGGGTGGACTTGCCGGAGCCGGAAAGGCCCATGACGACGAAGACCTCGCCCTTGCGCACGTCGAAGCTGACGTCGCGGACGGCGGCGGTGCACCCGGTGCGGGCGCGCAGCTCGGCGGCGCTCAGGGCGGCCAGCTCCGCGTCGCCCGGCACCCGGTCGGCCTTCGGCCCGAAGACCTTCCAGAGGTTGTTCACGGAGAACACCGGCGATCCCGCCTGCGCGTCCGTCACCTCAGCGTTCGCCATCGTGTTCGTACTCATCACGCATCACCACCCAGCAGCTCGGCACACTTCTCCCCGACCATGAGCACCCCGATCATCGGGTTCACCGCCGGCATCGTCGGGAAGACGGACGCGTCGGCAATGCGGATCGCCTCCAGACCCCGGATCCTCAACTCCGGGTCCACTACGGCGAGTTCATCATTCTCCGCCCCCATGCGACAGGTCCCGGCGGGGTGGTAGACGGTGTGCGCGACCTTGCGCGCGTACTCGCCGAGCTCCTCGTCGCCCACGACGTCGGGCCCGGGGCACACCTCGCGCTTGAGCCAGCCGGCGAGCGGCTCGGTCTTCGCGATCTCCCGCGCGATCCTGATGCCGTCGACCAGCGTGCGGCCGTCGTAGTCGTCCTCGTCCGTGAAGTAACGGAAGTCGAGGGCGGGCTTCTCCTCCGGATCCGCGCTGGTCAGGTAGAGGCGGCCGCGGCTGCGCGGCTTGGGGATGTTCGGCGTCATCGAGACCCCGTGCTCCGGCCGGACGTAGCCGAGGCGCTCCGGGTTGTCGGTGAACGGGATTTGGTAGAAGTGGAACATCAGGTCCGGCCCGCTCGCCTCCGGATCGCGCTGCACGAAGAGGCCCGCGTCGCTGTCCATGGCGGAGTTGTCGGGGATCGGCCCGTCCGTCTCCCACACGATCACGGACTCGGGGTGGTCGAGCAGGTTCTCGCCGACGCCCGGCAGATCGTGCAGGACCGGAATCCCGAGCTTCTCCAGGTCGGCCTTCGGCCCGATGCCGGAGTGCATGAGCAGCCGGGGCGTGTCGACGGCGCCGGCGCACACGACGACCTCGTGCCGCGCCTCGACAAGCAGTTCCTCGCCGTCCTTCGTCCGCACGTGGACGCCCCGCGCCCGCGTGCCGTCCATCTCCAGCCGGTACGCCCAAGTCTCGAGCAGGAGCGTCAGATTGGGCCGGTCACCGGCCTCCATGTGCGGGTGCAGATAGGCGACGGAGGCGCTGGAGCGCTTGTTGTTCTCCGGGTGGTACGCGAGGTCGAAGAAGCCGACGCCGTCCTTGAACGGCGCCTTGTTGAAGCCGTCCACGCGCGGCACGCCCGTGGCGGTCTGCGCGGCGTCGACGAAGTCGCGGGCGATCGCGTTCCGGTCCTTCTCGTCGACCGCCACGATGTTGTTGCGCAGCTTGCCGAAGTACGGGTCCATCGCCTTGTGGTCCCAGCCCTCGGCGCCGGCCGCGGCCCACTCGTCCCAGTCGCCGGGCAGCGGCTTGAACGAGATGAGCGTGTTGTGCGACGAGCAGCCGCCGAGCACCTTGGCGCGGCTGTGCAGGATGTGCGAGTTGCCGCGCGGCTGCTCGGTGGTGGTGTAGCCGTAGTCCAGGTCGCCGCCGAGGAGGCCGAGCCAGCGGCGCAGGGTCAGGACGTCGTCGCGGTCGATGTCGCTCGGGCCGCCCTCGATGACGGCGACGGTGACGTCGGGGTTCTGGGTCAGCCGGGACGCTATGACGGATCCGGCGGTTCCGCCGCCGACGACGACGTAGTCGTAGGTGTTCACGGACTTCTCAGGCATGCGTCAACTCCAAGGTTCTGCGCGTAATGGGCAGTGCGAAGTGCGGTCGGCCGGCCCAGCGCGAGAGAAACGGGTGGTCAGCCCGTTGCGAAGGGTGGGTGGTCAGCCCGCGAACCAGCGCACGGGCTTCGGCGCCAGGTTCTGGTAGACGTGCTTGGTCTCGCGGTACTCGGCGAGCCCGGCCGGGCCCAGCTCGCGGCCGATGCCGCTCTTGCCGAAGCCGCCCCACTCCGCCTGCGGGAGGTAGGGGTGGAAGTCGTTGATCCACACGGTGCCGTGGCGAAGGCGTCCGGCGACGCGCCGCGCGCGACCCGCGTCGGCGGTCCAGACGGCGCCGGCGAGCCCGTACTCGGTGTCGTTGGCGAGCGCGACGGCCTCGTCCTCGGTGCGGAACGTCTCGACCGTCAGGACGGGCCCGAAGACCTCCTCACGGACGACGCGCATCTCGCGGTGGCACTGATCGAGGACGGTCGGCTCGTAGAAGTACCCGTCGGCCGGCCGTACTTCGCTGGGCTCTGGCCGCTTGCCGCCGCTGCGCAGCACGGCGCCCTCGGCGAGGGCCGACGCCACGTACGACTCGGTCTTGCCGCGCTGCTGCGCGGAGACGAGGGGGCCGCACTCGACGCCGTCCTCGGTGCCGCGGCCGAGCCTGATCCGCTCGGCGCGGCGGGCGAGTTCGGCGACGAAGCGCTCGCGCACGGACTCCTCGACGATGAGCCGGGCACCGGCGGAGCAGACCTGTCCGCTGTGGATGAAGGCGGCGTTCAGCGCCTGGTCGACGGCGGTGTCGAAGCCGTCCTCGGTCTCGCAGGAGTCGGCGAAGACGACGTTCGGGTTCTTGCCGCCCAGTTCGAGGGCGATCTTCTTCACGTCGGCGGCCGCGGCCTGCGCGACCTTCGTGCCGCTGATCAGGCCGCCGGTGAAGGAGACGAGGTCGACGTCCGGGTGCTCGGCGAGCCGGGCGCCCACGGTGTGGCCCGGTCCGGTCACGATGTTGGCGACGCCCGCGGGAAGGCCGGCCTCCGCCAGGAGCTCGATGAGGACCACGGTGGTCAGCGGCGTGATCTCGCTCGGCTTGATGACGAAGGTGTTTCCGGCGGCGAGGGCCGGGGCGACCTTCCAACTGGCCTGGAGGAGCGGGTAGTTCCACGGCGTGATCAGGGAGCAGACGCCGACGGGCTCGTGCACGACCACGCTGTGGATCTCGTCGGACCCGGCGTCGACGACGCGTCCGCCACCCTCTCCGACGACCAGATCGGCGAAGTACCGGAAGGCGTCGGCGACACAGTCGACGTCGACGCGCCCCTCCTCGACGGTCTTGCCCGCGTCGCGGCTCTCGAGCAGACCGATCTTCTCCCGGTCGCGTACGAGGAGATCGGCGACGCGGCGCAGCAGAGCGGCGCGCTCGGCGACGGGCGTTGCCGGCCACGTTCCTTCGTCGAAGGCGCGGCGGGCGGCGGCGACCGCGGCGTCCGCGTCCTGCGTGCCGCCTTCTGCGATCAGTGCGAACGGCTGGGCATCCGCCGGGTCGAGGATCTCGCGCGTGGCCCCGGAGGCGGCGCTGCGCCACTCTCCGTCCACGAAAATGCTCTGGTTTTCAGACACGTCCCGTTTTGCCTTCCGTTCCCGAACAGCCCCCCTGAACATCGCGGGACTCCCATTTCACGAAGAGCCTGCGACGTCGGAAGCCCCTGCCCTGGGGATCGGAAAGCATGCACAACCCGTGGCCGAAAGTGGTCCGCGTCACCGCACACATGGCCAATAAGCCCGAAAAGTCGCCACTGGCGTGGCTACTCGGAGTACATGCCCTGTACAAACATGCCCCGTACAGACATGCCGGGTACAAGAAGCCCAGGGCAAGCCCGCCCGGTACGGACACGCCTGGTACAAACGCCGCGCCCCCGCCCCTCCGGATCGACCGGACGGGCGGGGGCGCGGGTAAGGCCGCGTGCAGGTGACCTACGGGTGCCTGCGGGACGCGTGGATCAGATGAGGCCGAGCTCGCGGACCGCGGCGCGCTCCTCCTCGAGCTCCTTCACCGACGCGTCGATGCGGGCGCGGGAGAACTCGTTGATGTCCAGGCCCTGGACGATCTCGTACTTGCCGTCCTTGGTGGTGACGGGGAAGGAGGAGATCAGACCCTCCGGGACGCCGTAGGAGCCGTCCGACGGGATACCCATGGAGGTCCAGTCGCCCTCGGCGGTGCCGTTGACCCACGTGTGGACGTGGTCGATCGCGGCGTTCGCGGCCGAGGCGGCCGAGGACGCGCCACGGGCCTCGATGATCGCGGCGCCACGCTTGGCGACGGTCGGGATGAAGTCGTCGGCCAGCCACTGCTCGTCGCCGCCGATGGCCTCGATGGCCGGCTTGCCCGCGACGGACGCCTGGAAGATGTCCGGGTACTGGGTGGCGGAGTGGTTGCCCCAGATGGTGAGGCGCTTGATGTCCGCGACCGTCGTGCCGGTCTTCTTCGCGAGCTGCGTCAGCGCGCGGTTGTGGTCCAGACGCGTCATGGCCGTGAAGCGGTCGGCCGGTACGTCCGGGGCGGCGGCCTGCGCGATGAGCGCGTTCGTGTTGGCCGGGTTGCCGACGACGAGGACCTTGATGTCGTCCGCGGCGTTGTCGTTGATCGCCTTGCCCTGCGGCTTGAAGATGCCGCCGTTGGCGGAGAGCAGGTCGCCGCGCTCCATGCCCTTGGTGCGGGGGCGGGCGCCGACGAGGAGGGCGACGTTGGCGCCGTCGAACGCGACGTTCGGGTCGTCCGAGATCTCGATGTTCTGCAGCAGCGGGAAGGCGCAGTCGTCGAGCTCCATGGCGGTGCCCTCGGCGGCCTTGAGCGCCGGGGTGATCTCCAGGAGGCGCAGGTTGACCGGCACGTCCGCGCCGAGCAGCTGGCCGGAGGCGATGCGGAAGAGCAGTGCGTAGCCGATCTGGCCGGCTGCGCCGGTGACGGTGACGTTCACGGGAGTGCGGGTCATGGCGTTCTCCGTATGACAGCAGGGCTTTTTTTGATCGATCTCTCGGCATCAAGAGATCCGCCCGTCAGGCTATCGCGCCCCGGACCCCCCGCACCTCCGGGTACATGTGGCTCGCCCCACAGAACACCCACTCCCCGCAACCGGAGGCGACGCGACGGGAGAGGCATCGCGACGCGAGAGGTGACACAACGGCAGGCGGCCGCCTGCTCGGGAGAGGTGGGCAGACGGCCGCCTGTGGGGGTGCCACTTGGTGACTACTCCCGTGGGGGTACTGCTCCGCCTGCCCCGGACCGGGGCAGGCATGCCCCCGTGTCGCATTGAATTTCGCGACGCCTCCGCCGTTACTGCGTGCAGCCCTTCTGGCCCGCCTTCAACGTCGCGCAGGCCTTCGCCTCGCTCGCCTTCGTGACGGCCACCATCGGGGTGTACGCGTCGAAGTCCGCGTTGACCGTGCCCTTCTGCACACCGGTGGTGCCGGCCTGCTGGATCCGGACCTCGTCGCCCGGCGCCGCCTGCGTGATGCGCGCCCACGCGGCCCCGCACGTCTTGCTGTAGCGGACCTCGATCTTGGCCTGACCCACGAGCACCGAGTCCGTGGTCCGCGCGAACTCGCCGCCGCAGCCCATCGTCTCGGGGTCCTTGCCGGTGCAGTCCTTGCCGCTGCACTGAACTCCCGCGGGCAGTTCGGGGGCGCTGCTGGTCGGCGTCGCCTCCGGCTTCGCGGCGTCGTCCTTGTGGCCCCTGCCCGCGTCCGTGAGGTACACGGCCGCGGCGATGACGACGAGCGCGCCCACCACGCCCGCGAGGAACATCGTCAGCCGGCGCTTGCGCCGCTGCCGGTCCGGCGAACCGCCGCCGGTCCCCGGCTGCCCGGCCGGCCCGCGGCCGTCGCCGTCCGCGTAGGCCCCCGCCCCGTCCGCGTACGGAACGCCTCCCCCGGCGCGCTCCCCCGGGCGGAACCCCTGCTCCCTCTCGCTCCCGTACGGCAGCGAGTCCGCCAGGGGAGCCTGCCCCTGGGGCGGCACGGTCGGTGCGACGCCCGCGGGCCCCGCGACGCCGGTCGCGCCGCCGCCGGACGGCCTGGCCGCCGTCCCGCTGCCGCCACCCGCGCTGCCGTTCTTGCCGTTCTTCGTGGCCGTAGGTCCGAACTCCCCGAGCGCTGCGCGCGCCTGGGAGATCCGTATCGCCTCCATCGTCAGGTCGTGACGCATCTCGGAGCGGCTCCAGGCGCGCTCCGCGAGCTCCCACATGGTGGTCAGATGGACCGGATTGGTGCCCGTCACCTCGGCCAGGGTCACGATCGCGCGCTTGGGCGCGAGCAGCCGGCCGTTCAGATACCGCTCCCAGGACGTCTTGCTGTACCCGGTGCGGTCCGCGACCGCGGCGATGCTCAGTCCGCTGCGGTCGACGAGCCTGCGGAGCTGGCTTGCGAACTCCCTGACCTGCGGGTCGAGTTCATCCGGTAGCGCCCTCCAACGAGGCATTGCTTCCCCCTATTCCCCCCATACGTGCCCTGATCCCCCGCGCCGCGCCGCACCCCTCGCGCCGCCCCCCGGCCGGAGTTGGCTTCGCCGGCCCACTCTGGCTACCCAGTGGGATGCGCGAAGCCAGGATGTCAGTTCCGGGGGTGGGGGCGCACGGGGGCATTCGGCGGCGTTCGGCCCACCGGCGTGCACCGTTGCACGACCGGAGACCCACGGCCCAGTGTCCCACCGGGGTCCCCCACCCCCGCGCGGAACCCCGAACGCCCCAGCTCAGCGCCTGGGTCGCCCCGGACCGTCCCAATTGCCCACGTTAACCCCGCTGTTGAGGCAACAGACGGTAAATCCGCGAACTTGTCGACACATCAACACACTTCGACACAGGAGGAATGGCGCATTACGGGAAGCATCCGGCGGACCGATCGTTGCCGTCCTCGCACACCGTGGCGGAATGGTCACTTCCGTGCCACAGCGGCCTGCTCAACCTTGAAGGACACCTGACGCGTCCATGACTCTGATGACCACGGCGAGGAGATCTCCACGGCGAGGGTGAGGCCCACGTGGACGACCCGGACCTCAAAGACCGGCGGCGCCCGTCCTCCCTCGGGGGAGAGGACGGGCGCCGCCTTTGTGCGTGCGCTGCGGGTCTCAGCTGATCGTGAAGTGCAGCGTGTCGTTCAGGAACGGGATGACCAGCCAGGGCTTCGGCTGCACCATCAGCGCGAGCAGCACGATGACGAGGCCCAGGAACCCGTACGTCACCATGTCGGTGAAACGGGAGCGCACCGCGAGCATGCCCACGGACGGGAGTGTCCAGCGCAGCACCGCACCGCCGATCAGGGCGACGCCGATCAGCAGCGTCCCGACGCGGAACACGTCGAACGCGGTGAGCAGCAGTCCGACACCCACCAGCGATATCACCGCGAGGATCGGCCACTGCCGCGCCGGGGCCGGGGCGTCGCCCGGCGCCGCGCGGCCGCCGCCCTCGGGGCGCGCGGTGTCCCTGGTGAAGAGCGGGAACCGGCGCGAGGCGCGCCGCGGCTCCCCATCGGCGCCCGGGGCCGACACCGCACCCTCGGCGCCTTCCGGGGTGCCGGTGCCGGCGTCAGGCGACACCGTTCGCGTTCCGTTCGGCGGCCTCGACGACGTTCACGAGGAGCTGGGCGCGGGTCATGGGGCCGACGCCGCCCGGGTTCGGGGAGATCCACCCGGCGACCTCGGTGACGCCCGGGTGGACATCGCCGACGATTTTGCCGTTCTCGTCGCGCGAGACGCCGACGTCGAGCACGGCGGCGCCCGGCTTGATGTCCTCGGGCTTGATCAGGTGCGGGACGCCCGCGGCGGCGACGACGATGTCGGCGCGCTTGAGGTGGGCGGCCAGATCACGGGTGCCGGTGTGGCACTGGGTGACGGTCGCGTTCTCGGACTTGCGGCTGAGCAGCAGCGGCATCGGGCGGCCGATGGTGACGCCGCGACCGACGACCACGACCTCCGCGCCGTTGATCTCCACGCCGTGCTCGCGCAGCAGCGTGATGATGCCGAAGGGGGTGCAGGGCAGCGGCGCCGGCTCGTTCAGGACGAGGCGGCCGAGGTTCATCGGGTGCAGGCCGTCCGCGTCCTTGGCCGGGTCCATCAGCTCCAGGATGCGGTTCTCGTCGATGCCCTTGGGCAGCGGGAGCTGGACGATGTAGCCGGTGCAGGCGGGGTCCTCGTTGAGCTCGCGGACGACCGCCTCGATCTCCTCCTGCGTGGCGGTGGCCGGCAGGTGGCGCTGAATGGAGGCGATCCCGACCTGGGCGCAGTCGCGGTGCTTGCCCGCGACGTACTTCTGGCTGCCCGGGTCCTCACCGACCAGGACGGTGCCGAGGCCGGGCGTGACGCCCTTCTCCCTCAGGGCCGCCACGCGGGCGGACAGATCGGACTTGATCGTGGCTGCGGTGGCCTTGCCATCGAGAATCTGGGCGGTCATGCCCCCATCTTCGCGGATGGGACCGCCCCGGTTCCAATCCGGGCGTCCCAGCTTGATCACCGTTGTTGCACTTCCACAACGCATACGGAATGCGGCTGGACAAATAAGCCGCACCTAAAGAACCATGAGCAGCAACAGTGCCGCGGGCAGTACCGGGGGGACGACCGCTCTGTAGACCTTTCCTCCACTTGGTGCCGCGCGTTGTCCCCGCACTAAGGCAACGGAGGAAAAAGCCATGAGTTTCGGCGACCCGAACAACCCCTACGGTCCGCCGCAGGGTCAGCAGCCCGGCTACCCGCCGCAGGCGCCCCAGGCTCCCCAGGGCCAGCCCGGCTACGGCTACCCGCAGGGCCAGCCCCCGCAGCAGCCCGGCTACGGCTACCCGCAGGGCCAGCCCGCGTACCCCGGCTTCCCCGGCGGCAACCAGATGCCGATCGAGATGCCCGGCCTGATGAAGACCGCGCGCGTGCTCCTCTTCATCCTCGCCGGCTTCCAGCTCCTCTTCGGCATCATCGCGGGCATCGCCATCGGCGCGGTCCAGGACGTGTCCAACGGCGTCGGCTCCGGTGACGCCACGAACACGCTGGCCGGGCTCGGCTTCCTCGTCGCGGCCCTCATGGTGGCTCTCGGCGCCCTGTCGATCTTCCTGGGCGTCAAGTTCAAGAACGGCGGAAGTGGCATCCGCATCACGACGATCGTCTACTCGTCGCTGATGATCATCGGCGGCCTCGTGAACACCATCAACGGCGGCGGCGGTTCGGCGACCTTCGGCGGACTCATCTCGCTCGCCATCGCCGGCATCATCCTCGGCTCCATGGTGAACAGCGCCGCGACCACCTGGTTCAACCGCCCGCGCTACTGATCGAGTTCGCAGCGAACCAGGGGGTTCCCCCTCGTCACCCGTAAGGGCCGCTCCCTCCCGTCACAAGGGGGGCGCGGCCCTTCGCTGTCCCATCTGGTCCCTGTCCCATCCGGTCCCTCCAGCCCTGCGGAGCCTGACAGCCGGAGCGACATGGGGAACGACCGCGGGCCGCGCCTTCACCGGGGAAGGCACGGCCCGCGGTCGTGTGCGAGGGGTCCGCTCAGTGGAAGAAGTGGCGCGTGCCGGTGAAGTACATCGTCACGCCCGCCTTCTTCGCGGCCTCGATGACCTGCTCGTCACGGATGGAACCGCCGGGCTGGACGATCGCCTTCACACCGGCGTCGATCAGGATCTGGGGCCCGTCCGGGAACGGGAAGAACGCGTCCGACGCGGCGAAGGAGCCGCGCGCCCGCTCCGCGCCCGCGCGCTCCACGGCCAGCTTGCAGGAGTCGACGCGGTTGACCTGGCCCATGCCGACGCCGACCGAGGCGCCGTCCTTGGCCAGCAGGATCGCGTTGCTCTTCACCGCACGGCACGCCTTCCAGGCGAACGCCAGCTCGTCGAGCTCGCCGGGGGACAGCGCGTCGCCCGTGGCGAGGGTCCAGCTCGCCGGGTTGTCGCCGTCGGCCTGGACGCGGTCTGTGACCTGGAGGAGCGCGCCGCCGTCGATCTGCTTCGTCTCGACGACCGCCGACGGGCCCTGGTGGGCGCGCAGCACGCGGATGTTCTTCTTCTTGGTGAGGGCCTCGAGCGCGCCGTCCTCGTACTCGGGCGCGACGATGACCTCGGTGAAGATCTCCGCGACCTGCTCGGCCATCTCCTTGGTGACCGGACGGTTCACGGCGATCACACCGCCGTACGCGGAGACCGGGTCACAGGCGTGCGCCTTGCGGTGCGCCTCGGCGATGCTCGACGCGACCGCGACGCCGCACGGGTTGGCGTGCTTGATGATCGCGACGCACGGGTCGTCGTGGTCGTACGCGGCACGGCGCGCGGCGTCCGTGTCCGTGTAGTTGTTGTACGACATCTCCTTGCCGTGCAGCTGCTCGGCCTCCGCGAGACCGCCGGTGCCGTCGACGTAGAGGGCGGCGCCCTGGTGCGGGTTCTCGCCGTAGCGCAGGACGTTCTTGCGCCCGTACGTCGCGCCGAGGAACTCGGGGAAGCCGCTCTCGTCGGCAGCCGCGTAGCCGTCGGCGAACCAGGACGCCACCGCGACGTCGTACGCCGCCGTGTGCTGGAAGGCCTCACCGGCGAGACGCTTGCGGGCGGTCAGGTCGAAGCCGCCGTCGCGGACGGCCGAGAGGACGTCGGCGTACCGGGCGGGGCTGGTGACGACGGCCACCGACGGGTGGTTCTTGGCGGCGGCGCGCACCATCGAGGGGCCGCCGATGTCGATCTGCTCGACACACTCGTCGGGAGTGGCGCCCGAGGCGACGGTCTCCTTGAAGGGGTACAGGTTCACGACGACGAGCTGGAAGGGCTCCACGCCGAGCTCGGCGAGCTGGCGCTGGTGGTCCTCCAGGCGCAGGTCGGCGAGGATGCCCGCGTGGATCTTCGGGTGCAGCGTCTTGACGCGCCCGTCGAGGCACTCGGGGAAGCCCGTGAGCTCCTCGACCTTGGTGACGGGTACCCCGGCGGCGGCGATCTTCGCAGCGGTCGAGCCGGTCGACACCAGCTCCACGCCCGCCTCGTGCAGCCCGCGCGCGAGGTCTTCCAGACCGGTCTTGTCGTAGACGCTGACGAGCGCCCGGCGAATGGGCCGCTTGTTGCTCTCGGCGGTCACTGGATAACTACCTTTCGTCCCTCAATGCGATAGCCGTTGCGGGCCAGACGCCCCACGACATCGACGAGCAGCCTGCGCTCGACTTCCTTGATGCGCTCGTGCAGAGCGCTCGCGTCGTCCTCGTCCCGGACCTCGACCACGCCCTGAGCGATGATCGGGCCGGTGTCGACGCCGTCGTCGACGAAGTGGACGGTGCAGCCGGTGACCTTGGCGCCGTACGCGAGCGCGTCGCGCACGCCATGGGCACCGGGAAAACTGGGGAGCAGGGCGGGGTGCGTGTTCACGAACCGCCCGCCGAACCGGGCGAGGAACTCCTTGCCCACGATCTTCATGAACCCGGCCGAGACCACGAGGTCCGGCTCGTACGCCGCCGTGGCCTCGGCGAGCGCCCGGTCCCACTCCTCGCGGGTGGCGAAGTCCTTCACCCGGCAGACGAAGGTGGGCAGCCCGGCGCGCTCGGCGCGCTCGAGCCCGGCGATGGAGTCACGGTCGGCGCCGACGGCCACGATCTCGGCGCCGTAACCCTCCGCGCCCTCGGCCGCGAGGGCGTCGAGCAGAGCCTGCAGATTCGTGCCTGATCCGGAGACCAGCACGACGAGCCGCTTGGCCACAGCGAGGGCCTTTCTCGGGAGTGCGTTTGTAGGGTCGCACAAAGGCTTCATGGTTCCCGATACGGGGAACTCTACGAAGCGGTCGACCGTCAGCAACGATACCGGCACATGGAGCGGCCCCCACGGGACGGGGGCGCGGCCGGAAGGTAGCGTCTGTGGCGGATTCGCCGACCGAAGGAACGCCGCCCGCTCGCGGGACGTTCACTTCAGGACGGGCTCGCACGCAGTCGCGCCACGATCGACCTAGGGGAAGACGCACACCTGATGCCGGACCGAAGCCTCCGCCTGCCGCTGCTGCCCGCCGGCTCGACCCTGTTGCGCGAAGGCCGTCCCACGCCTCCTCCGCCCCAGGACACACCGCCCAAGTCCTCCGATTCCCCCGAGAAGTCCCCCGAGTCCCCCGAGTCGTCCAAGCCCTCCAAGGACGACAACCCGTTCGCGCCGCCGCCCGAGGGCTCGCCCGACCGCCCGTGGCAGCCGCGCCGCCCCGAGGGCGGCCAGGACGGGCACGGGTCGGGCGGGGACCGGAACCCGTGGGGCGGTCAGTGGAGCGACCGGCAGCCGGGCCGCGCCCAGGGCGGCGGCTTCGGCGACCGCCCCCGCCAGGGCGGCGGACCCGGCGGCCAAGGCGGACCCGAAGGCCCCCAGGGACCCGGCTCCGGCATGCGCTGGGACGCGACGGACCCGGCCCAGCGCCGCGCGCGCTACGCCCTGCTCTCCGGCATGTGGGGCTTCTTCTTCGCCCTGTTCAGCTGGCCTTACGTGGCGCTGCTGCTCGGCGCGCTCGCCCTGTACTGGGGCATCAGCGCCCTACGCGCCAAGCCCCGCAAGCCGAACCCGGACGCCCCGGCCCCCACGGGTCCCGCCGCCGGATCGAGACCGCAGACCACGGCGGCCGTCAGCGGCCTGGTCACCGGCTCCCTCGCCCTGGCACTGGTCGCCGCCACGTTCACGGCACAGCTGGTCTACAGCGACTACTACACGTGCGTGAACGACGCGCTGACCAGCGCGTCCCAGAAGGCATGCAACGACAAGCTCCCCAAGGAACTGCGCACACTGCTCGGCACACGCGACTAGGACGGGGCCAGCGGTTCTTCGGAGCCCGCGCCTCCGCTCTCACCGGCACCCTCGTCCGGGTCCGTGTCCCTGCTCGTGTCCGACGCCTCCTTGAGCGCTGCCCAGCGCGCTTCCCTCGTGGCCTCGACCGGCCAGGCCCCGTCCGGGAAGGGGTCCGCGGAGAACGGGTCCGCAGGGAAGAAGTCGTACGGCTCGAACGCGGCGTCGCGCGACTTCGCCTGCCCGGCCCGAGTAGCCCCCTCCCGGCTCCGACGCGGCAGCCAGCTCTTCGGGGACGGGATCCGGGGACGCCGCCACCACGACGGGGCCCGCTGCTCCTCAAGCGGTTCCCCGGCCCGCTCCTCAAGCGGCTCACCGACCCGCTCATCGCGCGGCACCCTGACCCGCCGGGCCCGTAGTCCCACCGCCACCGGCACCCCCACCAGCGCCGTCCACCCCGTCGCCGCGAGCCCTGTGAGCCACCCCACGGGCCCGAACTCCGCGAGTCCCGCGACGCCCATCGGCCCGCCGGCCGCCACCGCGAGCCCCGCGAAGACCAGCCCGCACAGCACCGCCGCGACGGCCACCGTCATGGCCGTACGCCCCCGCGACCACGCCTCGTCCCGCTCCCCGTGCCGGGGCGCCGCCGCCCCCGCCACGAACCACGCCACCGTCAGCCCGGCCACGACCGGCACCGCCCCCGCCGACCAGGTGAGCGGCGACCCGGGACCCGGCTCCGGCACCACCGCGAGCAGCGGGAACGCGGGCAGCAGTGGTCCCGACGACACCCCGAGCGGCCCGGCCACACTTCCCCCGCCGAGCGCGACACCGGGCCCGAGCGCGTACGCGGCGCCCCACACCGCAGCGTTCGGCACCAGCGCGGCGGCCAGCAGGAGCACCGCGAGCCGTCCCGACCACACGTCCGTCATCTGCTCGAACGAATGCCGTACCGCCTCCACGTGCCACACCGTCGAGCCCGCCACGATCAGCGCGCCGCCCGCCACGAGCACGAGCGCCCCGGCGGCCGCGGCCCGCGCGGCGACCGGCAGCAGACGTCGTACGAACACCTCGCGCCTGCCGTCCGGGCGGGCGTCGAGACGATGGCGCAGGAGTGCGGGCAGCGGGGTGCGCGGGCGGCCGTGGGCCGTCCAGATCCCGGCGCCCGCGGCGGCCACGGCGACGACCGTCAGATGCGCGGTGACGCTCGGCCAGGACGGCCGCAGCTCACCGCCCGACGCGTAGAACGCGGCGCCGCCGCCCACCAGCAGATACCCGGCCACGACCCCGCACCACGCCGTCCGCCAGGCCATCTGCGGGGCGTCCCCGTCGTCCTCGCCCTCCGCCGCGTCACGCGCCGCACGGTGCAGCAGCCACACCGGAAGCACCAGAAGGAGCAGTGGCGCGACACCGATCGGCGCCGGGGTCCCGGAGAGCGTGTCCGTCCTGATGACCTCGGCGCCGTGCGCGAGCAGCCACAGCGCGGCGGCGGCGTGCAGAGCACCGCCGGGACCGCTGTCCGGATAGGGCGAACTGATCCACAGCACCATGCCGAGCACGGCGGACGAGCCGAGCCCGAGCCCGGCTGCGAGGACCCCGCCGAGGAAGCAGGCGGCAGGCCCCGGAGAGCGGTCACGCACGCGGGAGAGCAGGAGCGGCAACGACGGGCCACGGTCGGTCATTTGGGTCACGCGGCCATGCTCCCAACGACACACGCTTTAACCGCGCAACAGGCGAAGACCGGATGTGTCGCTCAAGATACGTTTATGTAGTTTTTCACGCGAAAGGGTGTGTGGAGTTCCCTATGACGCAGAGCCCTGCCTCCCCGCTGCCGACCCCCAACGAGCGCCGCAGGCTCCGTGAGTCGAAGTCGCTGACCCAGTCTCAGGTCGCCGCGAAAGTAGGCGTCACCCGCGAAACGGTCCGCGCATGGGAATCTGGACGCAGCACCCCGAGGGGCCACAAGAGGGAGACGTACGCGAAGCTCCTGGCGAGCGTCGAGGCGGAGACACAAGCGCCGGCCGCCAAGGCCGCGGCCACCGCCACGGCAGCGCCCGTCCGGAGCAGACGATCCGTCTCACGCCGGGACTCCGCCCCGCTCGACCGGGGCCAGGAGCGCGGCGGAGGGTGGGTGCGGCCCGCGGCCAAGGCCGAAGCGGGCGAGAGCCCCGGCCCGGCGGCGTCCCCGAAGGACGCCACGGAGGCCTTCGACCGGCTCTACGCCTACGCGGCCCCCGCCCTGGTCCGCCAGGCCTACCTCCTCACCGGCCGCCGCACCCTCGCCGGCGAGTCCGTGGAGCGCGCCTTCCAGCTCGCCTGGCAGCGCTGGCCCGAGGTCGCCGTGGACCGCGATCCCGCGGGCTGGGTCAGGGCCGCCGCGTACGAGTACGCCATGTCGCCCTGGCACCGGCTCCGCCCGAGCCACCGGCACCCCGAGGCGCCGCCCGCCGACGCCGACGACCGCGCGCTGCTCGACGTACTCCTGAGCCTGCCGTCCTCGTACCGCCGCACCCTGCTCCTCTACGACGGGGTGGGGCTCGATCTGCCCGAGACCGCGGCCGAGACGGAGGCCACCACGCCCGCGGCGGCGCAGCGGCTGCTCCACGCGCGGGAGGCCGTCGCCGAGCAACTGCCCGCCCTCGCCGTGCCCGACCAGCTCCACCTGCGCCTGACCGAACTCGCGGGCGCCGAGAAGCTCCAGGCCCCCAAGGCGACCCTCGTCCGCACGGACGGCGAGCGCCGGACCCGGTTCTGGACCCGTTCGGCCATCGCCTTCACCGTCCTGATCATCGGCGCGACGGTCCTCACGCTGCACACCGCCCCTACCCGCTACGAACCCGTCCCCGCCCCCGGCGCCATGATCAGCGGCGTACCGCCGCGGACGGGTCCGGGACCGCTCACGCGCGCGGACAAGAAGCTGCGCGACAAGCTGCACAAGGCGGCAGAGAGCGGCCCGCACCGCCTCGCCCCCGAGGTCGACTGAGCCCCCATGGGCATCCCGTACGGGCTTCCCGCACGGGCTTCCCGCACGGACGAACGACAGTGGGCCCGCACCCCCGGAAGGGTGCGGGCCCACTGATGTCAGGCAGGTGGCGGAACTACGAGAGCAGCTCGCGCGCCAGCTTGGCCGTCTCGGTCGGCGTCTTGCCGACCTTCACGCCGGCGGCCTCGAGGGCCTCCTTCTTGGCCTGTGCGGTGCCAGAAGAGCCGGACACGATCGCGCCCGCGTGACCCATCGTCTTGCCCTCGGGGGCGGTGAAGCCCGCGACGTAGCCGACGACCGGCTTGGTGACGTGCTTGGCGATGTAGTCCGCCGCACGCTCCTCGGCGTCGCCGCCGATCTCGCCGATCATGACGATCAGGTCGGTGTCGGGGTCGGCCTCGAACGCCTCGAGGGCGTCGATGTGCGTCGTACCGATGACCGGGTCGCCACCGATGCCGACGGCGGACGAGAAGCCGAGGTCACGGAGCTCGTACATCATCTGGTACGTCAGCGTGCCGGACTTCGAGACCAGACCGATGCGGCCCGGCTTCGTGATGTCGCCCGGGATGATGCCGGCGTTCGACTGGCCCGGGGTGATGAGACCGGGGCAGTTCGGGCCGATGATGCGGGTCTTGTTGCCCTTCGACTTCGCGTACGCCCAGAAGGCGGCGGAGTCGTGGACGGCGATGCCCTCGGTGATGACGACCGCGAGGGGGATCTCGGCGTCGATCGCCTCGACGACGGCGGCCTTCGAGAAGGCCGGCGGCACGAAGAGGACGGACACGTTGGCGCCCGTCGCCTCCATGGCCTCCTTGACCGTCCCGAAGACCGGGACCTCGGTGCCGTCGAAGTCGACGGAGGTGCCGGCCTTGCGCGGGTTCACGCCGCCGACGATGTTCGTGCCGTCACCGAGCATGAGCTTGGTGTGCTTCATGCCCGTGGCACCGGTCATGCCCTGGACGATGACCTTGCTGTCCTTGGTGAGGAAGATAGCCATGGTGGTCTGAGTCCCTCTTCCTTACTTCGCAGCCGCGGCGAGCTCGGCGGCCTTGTCGGCCGCGCCGTCCATGGTGTCCACACGCTGGACGAGCGGGTGGTTGGCGTCGCTGAGGATCTTGCGACCCAGCTCCGCGTTGTTGCCGTCGAGTCGCACGACCAGCGGCTTGGTGACCGCTTCGCCCTTCTCGGCGAGAAGCGCCAGGGCCTGCACGATGCCGTTGGCGACCTCGTCACAGGCGGTGATGCCACCGAAGACGTTGACGAACACGGACTTGACGTCCGGGTCGCCGAGGATGATCTCCAGGCCGTTCGCCATCACCTGGGCGGACGCGCCGCCACCGATGTCGAGGAAGTTGGCCGGCTTCACGTTGCCGTGGTTCTCACCGGCGTACGCGACGACGTCCAGGGTCGACATGACCAGACCGGCACCGTTACCGATGATGCCGACCTCGCCGTCGAGCTTGACGTAGTTGAGGTTCTTGGCCTTGGCGGCAGCCTCGAGCGGGTTGGCTGCGTCCTTGTCCTCGAGCGCCTCGTGCTCGGGCTGGCGGAAGTCCGCGTTCTCGTCGAGGGAGACCTTGCCGTCAAGGGCGATGACCTTGCCGGAAGCGACCTTGGCGAGCGGGTTCACCTCGACGAGGAGGGCGTCCTCCTTGATGAAGGTGTCCCACAGGGTGACGAGGATGTCGGCGACCTGGTCGGCGACCTCGGCCGGGAACTTCGCCTGGGCGACGATCTCCTGGGCCTTCTCCTTGGAGACACCCTCGTTGGCGTCGACCGGCACCTTCGCGAGGGCCTCGGGGTTCTCCTCCGCGACGACCTCGATCTCCACGCCGCCCTGGACGGACGCCATGGCGAGGAAGGTGCGGTTGGTGCGGTCGAGGAGGTACGAGACGTAGTACTCCTCAAGAATCTCCGGAGCAGTCTCGGCGATCATCACCTTGTGGACCGTGTGGCCCTTGATGTCCATCCCGAGGATGTCCGTCGCGCGGGCGACGGCCTCGTCCGGGGTGGCGGCGAGCTTGACGCCGCCTGCCTTGCCACGGCCTCCGACCTTCACCTGCGCCTTGACGACCGACTTGCCGCCCAGTCGCTCGGTGGCCTCGCGCGCCGCCTCAGGCGTGTCGATGACTTCACCGGCCAGCACCGGTACACCGTGCTTGGCGAAGAGGTCCCTCGCCTGGTACTCGAACAGGTCCACGCGCGTCCGTCCCTTTTCCGTGATCTCGCTGCGATCTCGCTGCTTTGTGGTCAGCTGTCTGCGTGGGCGTGCCGCGAAGGGCAACGTGACTGCGCTGTCACAAGGGAGGCGTAGGACGGAGTCCGGTACGCGGCATGTCCGTCTCGCAGGTTATCGCCGCTCGCCCGGGGTCCCTAAATCGCAGATCACACCTGAGCGGTGATAACAGTCACAGAGCGGGGCCCCACCGGCCTGGGGTGCGCCCGGTGGGGCCCCTGAGAGCCCCTGAAAGACCCGGCGGGAGGACCTGGAGAGCCCTGCCGCCGGACCGGGAAGGGCCCTGGCGGGTGATCCTCACCCCAATGGGGACCACCCACCGCCATCTGCCGGGCCGGGCCCGGCTTGTCACTCCGGTCCCCGGCTGCCCGCAGACGACGTATTTCAGTCCGCCGTCTTCAGTCCGCCGACGCGTTCCACGGTTGCGGAGGCGGACTTGTCAGATGCGGAACCTCAGATGCCGATGCCGTTGGCGGCGGCGTCCGTGGCGCTCGTCAGGTAGCTGGGGGCGACCGAGGCGGCCACACCCTGGACGCCCTGGACCGCGTTCCCGGCGAGCGGCTGCGCGTCGGCGCCGACCGTACCGGTCAGGCCCTGCGCGAACGGCGAGACCTCACCGACGACTCCACCGGCGAACGGCGTCACGTCGCCGACCACACCACCGGCGAACGGCGCGACGTCGCCCACGACGCCCTGCGCCAGGTACGTCGCGCTGCCGCCGACGCCCTGCACGACCGGCTGCACCTGGTCGTACACGGCCTGCACGAGGGGCTGGACCGCGCCGACGACACCGCCCGTGAACGGCGTCACGTCGTCCGCGACGACCGACTGCGCGAAGGGCTGGACCTGGCCCACGACCCCGCCCGCGAACGGCGAGACGTGGCTGACGACGCCACCGGCGAACGGCGTCACGTCGCCGACCGCACCGCCCGCGAGCGTGCCGACGTCACCGACGGCCTGTCCGGCGACGGGGACCACGCCGTGCACGGCGGTCGCGGCGATGGGGGGAAGCACTGCGGCCGAGGTCTCGTCGACGACGGGACCGGCGGCGGTCGTCACCCCGCCCACGGTGCCGGAGGCGGTGGCCGGGACGTTCTGGGCGTAGCCCGGGACCTGCGCCGCGGCGCCGTACGCCTGGGCGGCGATGCCTTGGACCTGGGCGGTGGCGCCCTGGAGCCGGCCCTGCGCGCCGGTCACCGTGCGGTCGACGTCGGGGGCGAACGCGGACAGGGGGCCGAACAGGTAGTCGATCTCCTGGGTGGCGGCGTCCTGGACGGCTGCGGCCCGGTCGCCGGCGTTCTGCGCGACGGCGTCGGCCGACACGTTCGGGACCCCGGCGGTGTGGGCGTGCGCGGCGCGGGCGGCGGCGGTGCGGGCGGTGTCGGCGATGCCGGTGACGCCCTCGACATAGGTGCGGGCCTGCTGCTTGGCGTGCGCGGCGGCCGCCTCGACCCGGGCGTCGGCGTGCCGGACGGTGCCCTGGGCGCCCGTGACAGCCGGACCGGCCTGGGGAGCGGCCTTGGCGGCGGTGCCGGAGACCGTGCCGGAGACGGTGGAGGCGGCGCCGGACGCGGTCGTCCGGGCCTGGCCGGTCACGCCCGCCACGGTGTCCTGGACCTTGTCGGTGACCGAGCCGACGGTGCCGTGGGTGACGTCGTCGACGGTGCCCTGGACGTGGGAGACCGTGCCCTGCACATCGGCGACCACGTCACCGGCCAGGTCCGGCACCGCCACGGAGTGGGCGGGCATTTCGTCGGCGCTGGCGACGGCGGAACCGAGCGCCCACGCGCCGGAGACGCCGGCGGCTATCACGATGGAACGGCGGATGTTCTTGTTCATGCTTGCGTCAGATCCTTCGAATTCTCATGTCCGGCCCCGCGCTGGAGTGGTCCAGCGGTGGGCCGGCGGCGTCCGGCCGGATGGTCCGGTCGGCGGGCAGACCTGTGCCGCCCCCGCGCGGCAGGTCACGTGCGGGGAACGGGCTGCCCTAGCCGGGGAATTCGGGGATGTCTCGGTGCCTGTCGCGGGTCGGCGCGGTGTGGGAGGGCGCCGTCGCCCCGGGCAGCAGCCGGGCCGTCGCGCCGCTGCCGAAGGCTGCCGCGGCGAGATCGGAGTGCCGCGTCGAACTGCCGTCCCCCGCCGACTGGCCGACCGCGCTGCCGCTGGGGAACGCGGGGGCGGGAGTCGAGGTTCCGGCCGCCTTTGTGGCCGGGGTCCGTCCGGGTACGGCGTTGGCGCCTGCCGGGGCGAACACGTCACCGACGGCTTCGGCGGCCTCTCGCTTGCCGGGCCGCGCGGCATCACTGTGCCCGGCGGCCGCATGAGTTCCGGCGCTCGGAGCCGGTGCCGCGTGGGCGCCGTCCCCCGCCGGACCGGGGGTGCCGGGGGTGCCGGGGGTGCCGGGCCCGCCCGGGATGCCGGGCAGGCCCGGCATAGACGGCGGTGCGGGCAGGAACCGCGGCGGAGCCTCGTCGGTGAGCTCGCCCACGATCCCTCCGGCGAACTCACCCACTTCCCGGACCTCTTCCCGCACCGCGTCCCGGACCGTTCCCCGCACTTCGCGTACTTCTCGTACGGCGGGTGCGGCGACCTGGGTCCGGACCGGCTCGGCCACGCGGGTCCGGACGGGCTCGACCACGCGCTTCCGGACGGGCTCCACGGCTTGCTCCCGCACGGCCCCGACTGCTCGGGAACCGGTGGCGGGAGGCGTGTGGTGTGCCGCACGCTCGGGGACGGATGCGTGAACGGTTGCCTGAGCCGGCGCGTGAACGGTTGCGTGAACCGCCTGCTCGCCCGCGGCCTCCGTCGGCGGCAGAACTCCCTCCGCCGCATGCGCCCTTCCCCCGCACAGCAGACCGAACACGATCAGGCCTCCCGCAAGGAACATCACCCGGAGCGCCACGTTCAGCGCACGCCGCCCGGCCGCTGCGCGCACGACGCGCGGAGCGGCACCAGGCAGAGCGATCGGGGAAGTCAAGGTGGGGGAACCCTCCCGTACGAGGGGCGCGGGGACGCGGGATGCGTGGGCGCGGGGATGAGAACAGCCGCGCCGATCCTTGCACGGGACGCCCGAGGTTGCGCAAGCCCCCTGTTACCGATGGGTAGTCATGTCCGGATTTACGGCTTCCTGTTCGCCGGGTTCCCGGAGTCCGGTATCGGCAGCGGCCGCTTCTCGATCGCCGCCGCCATCACCTCCGGGAAGAGATCCGGAGTGCACGCGAAGGCCGGTGCTCCCAAGGCCGCGAGCGCCGCCGCATGCTCCCTGTCGTAGGCGGGCGCCCCCTCGTCGGACAGCGCGAGCAACGTGACGAACTGCACTCCTGACGCCTTCATCGCGGTGACCCGCTTCAGCATCTCGTTCCGGATGCCGCCTTCGTAGAGGTCGCTGATGAGGACGACGACACTCTCGGCGGGGCGAGTGATCTGCGACTGGCAGTACGCGAGTGCTCTGTTGATGTCGGTGCCGCCGCCGAGCTGCGTGCCGAACAGGACGTCGACCGGGTCGTCGAGCTGGTCGGTGAGGTCGACGACGGCCGTGTCGAACACGACGAGCCTGGTGTTGATGGACCGCATCGAGGCCAGCACGGCGCCGAACACGGAGGCGTAGACGACGGACGCCGCCATCGAGCCCGACTGGTCGATGCAGAGGATGACCTCCTTCTTTACCGACTGGGACGCGCGGCCGTATCCGATGAGCCGCTCGGGGACGACCGTGCGGTACTCCGGCAGATAGTTCTTGAGGTTGGCCGCGATCGTGCGGTTCCAGTCGATGTCGTGGTGGCGGGGCCTGTTGATGCGGGCGCTGCGGTCGAGCGCGCCGGTGAGCGTCGCGCGGGTCCGCGTGGCGAGGCGCTTCTCCAGGTCCTCGACGACCTTGCGCACGACGGCGCGTGCGGTCTCCTTCGTCGTCTCCGGCATCGCCTTGTTGAGGGAGAGCAGCGTGCCGACGAGGTGCACGTCGGCTTCGACCGCTTCCAGCATCTCCGGTTCGAGCAGCAAAGCTGACAGGCCGAGGCGGTCGATGGCGTCGCGCTGCATGACCTGGACGACGGAGGACGGGAAGTACGTCCGGATGTCGCCGAGCCAGCGCGCCACGGACGGCGCGGACGCCCCGAGGCCGGCCGAACGGTCGCGCCCCCGCCCCTCCTTCTTGTCCCCTCCCCCGTAGAGCGCGGTCAGGGCCCCGTCCATCGCTGCGTCCTGGCCGCCGAGTGCACAGCCGGTACCGTCCGCCTCGTCCCCTCCGAGCACGAGCCGCCAGCGCCGCATCCGCTCGTCCCGGGCTCCCCCGCTGAGCTCGTCCACCTGGTCGACCGCCATCAGGCCACCCCCACAAGGTCGTTGTCACCCCGGCCGGAACCGGAACACGAGTCAGATCTGGCATCCGCGTCGTCGGTCCCGAGCAGCAGCCGCAGCACGGGCAGCACCGCGTCCGCGCGCGCCTGGTCGAGGCCGGGAGCGAACCCTGGTGGTGCCGTGCCCACGGCCGTCGTGGGTCCCACCCCCGCGGGCCCGCGCCGCACCAGCTCGCCCAGCGTGCGCCGCACACCGGATTCGTAGGCGGAGAACGTGCGGCGCAGCAGCGGCAGTACGTCCGTGAACGCGTCGGCGGAGACGCCCGTCAGCCAGTCGTCGACGAGCGTGAGCAGCCGCTCGTCGTGTACGAGGAGCAGCCCACCGCCGGAGCCGCCGCCGACGAACCCCTCGATCCAGGCGGCGGCCTCGGCGGGCCCGGTGCTGGGCGAGAGGGCGAGCCCCATCAGCCGCGCGGCCTCGCCCTCGGCCAGCTGCCCGTCGTCGAGGAGCAGTCGCGTGCACCGCCCCCGGATCACGCCGGCCACGCTGTCGCGTGCGGCGAGGACCCGCAGCACGGAGTGCCAGCGGCCTCTGTGTCCGGCCGTCCCGTCGTCCTCCAGGAGCCCCACCGCCCCGTGGACCGCGTCGACATGCCCGCGCATCTCGGCCGCGGCGTCCCCGTCGAGCCCCGCGCATGCGGGTGGCAGGCCCACGAAGACGCGCTCGGCGAGACCGGCCGCGACCTCGTTCAGTGCCTGGGTGTCCGTGCCCCGCACGTCGCCGTAGCGCAGGGAGCGGACGAGGGCGGGCAGGGCCTGGGCGAGATGGCCGACGTCCGCGTCCATCGCGGCGCGGTCGGCCAGTACGCGCATCACCACCAGGAGGGCTTCCGGCAGTTCGGCGAGGAGGCAGCGCTCGGCAAGGGCCGTGACGTCGGCCAGGGCCTGTGTGCCGATCGCGTCCGCCTCGGCTCTGGCGGTGGCGGCGGAGAGCACGGTCGTGCCCCAGACCCCCGCCTCGGCGACGCGTACGGACAGCTCGGGTTCCCAGCGCAGCCGCCAGGTCTCCCGGAACGTTCCGGTGGAGGCGCGCACAGACCGTGCCGGTTCGCCCCAGCCGACGTCGAGGAGGCGGAGCCGGTGCAGGAGCCGGCTGCGCGCCGCGTCCGTCTCCTTGCGCAGGTCGAGCTCCAACTCCCGCTCCAGTGCCTCCGGTTTGAGCCGCAGGGAGCGCTGGAGTCGTGTGAGGTCGCGTTGCAGCGGCACGGCGGGCGCCGCGTCCGGGACCTCGCCGAGCACGTCCCCCACGACGAGCTTGTCGTGGACGAGCGACAGGGGTACGTCCGACCCCTCGCACATCACGGCGCGGATCGCGTCCGTCGTCTCGGTCAGCCCGGCCAGCGGACGGCCCCGCATCGCGGCGAGCGTCTCGGCCAGCCGCACCGCCTCGATGACGTGTGCCGACGACACGATCCGGTCCTCGTCCCTGAACAGCCCGGCGACCTTGGTCATCCAGCGTTCGACTGGCCGGTCCGGGGCGCTGAACAGATGCCCGTACCAGCCGGGCGAGTCGATGCCCGCTCCGTATCCCCCGGCCCGCGCGAGACGGCGGTGCGTCCAGGGCACCCAGGTCATGTCGACCTTGGCCTTGGGCAGTCCCTTGAGGACGGCCCGGTCTGCGGCGACGGTCGTCTTCACGCGCAGCGCCGGAACGTGCCAGGCACCGCACACCACCGCGACCCCGCCCGCGAACTCCTTCTGCGCGGCACGCAGTTGTAGGCGCATATAGGCCTCTCGCGCGAGGTCCCGCTCGTACCCCCCGTCGCCGTACTCCTCCCGCAGCGCCCCCATCGCCTCGCCGAGCGCCTCGAACGGCGCGAACGCGTCCCCCGCCCCGGCCCGGTGCTCGACGACGTCCTCCCACCAGCGCTCCGGGTCGTCGTGTCCCGCGGTCTCGGCGAGCACTGCGAGCGGATCGACACGCATCGCCTCCCTGATGTCCTCCCCGCTCTGGTCCTCGCCCTGCTCCCCGACCCCCTCGGGGTCGTCCGGCGTCACGGCCTGCTCGCGCAGGGCCAGGCTGTGGGCGGCCGGCAGGTCGATGAAACGGACCGGCACGTCCCGCTCCAGGGCCCAGCGGATCGCGACCCACTCCGGGGAGAACTCGGCCAGCGGCCAGAACGCGGAACGGCCCGGCTCGTCCACGACATGCGCCAGCAGCGCGACCGGCGGCACCATGTCCTCGTCGGCGGCGAGCGACACCAGGGCGTCCGCCTCGGGCGGCCCCTCGACCAGGACGACACCCGGGCCCGCCGCGTCGAGCGCGGCCCTCACAGCCCGGGCCGATCCGGGGCCGTGATGACGCACCCCGAGCAGCAGCGGCCCCCTCCCCCGCTCGCTCATACGCTCACCTCACGGCACGCGCGGTAGAAGTCCTTCCAGCCGTCCCGCTCACGCACCACGGCCTCCAGGTACTCCTGCCAGATCACCCGGTCCGCGGCCGGGTCACGGACGACGGCGCCGAGGATGCCCGCCGCGACGTCCGACGGCCGCAGCACCCCGTCCCCGAAGTGGGCGGCCAGCGCGAGCCCGCTCGTCACGACGGAGATCGCCTCTGCAGTGGACAGCGTGCCGCTCGGCGACTTCAGCTTCGTACGCCCGTCCTCGGTGACGCCGCCGCGCAGCTCGCGGAAGACCGTGACGATGCGGCGGATCTCGTCCGAACCGTCCGGAGCGGCCGGCAGGTCGAGGGAGCGGCCGATCTGGTCGACGCGGCGCGAGACGATGTCGACCTCCGCCTCGGCGCTCTCCGGCAACGGAAGCACCACGGTGTTGAAGCGGCGGCGCAACGCGCTCGACAGGTCGTTGACGCCCCGGTCCCGGTCGTTCGCCGTGGCGATCAGGTTGAAGCCCCTGACGGCCTGCGCCTCCTGGCCCAACTCCGGTATCGGCAGGGTCTTTTCCGACAGGATCGTGATCAGTGTGTCCTGCACGTCGGCCGGGATGCGGGTCAGCTCCTCGACCCGGGCAGTCATGCCCTCGGACATGGCGCGCATGACGGGGCCGGGCACGAGGGCGTCGCGGCTGGGGCCGTGCGCGAGCAGCCGCGCATAGTTCCATCCGTACCGGATCGCCTCCTCGGGGGTGCCCGCAGTGCCCTGGACGAGCAGCGTCGAGTCGCCGCTGACAGCCGCCGCGAGATGCTCGGAGACCCATGTCTTCGCGGTGCCCGGCACGCCGAGCAGCAGCAGGGCGCGGTCCGTGGCGAGCGTGGTGACGGCGACCTCGACGATGCGGCGCGGCCCCACGTACTTCGGTGTGATGACGGTCCCGTCGGGCAGCGTCCCGCCGAGCAGATACGTGGCGACGGCCCACGGCGAGAGACGCCAGCGCTCCGGGCGCGGCCGGTCGTCCTGCGCAGCCAGCGCCGCGAGTTCGGCGGCGAAGGCGTCTTCGGCATGCGGCCGCAGCGCCTGCGCGGCTCCCTGATCCCCCGCGGACGCGGCGCTCTTCTCGGTCGGTTCGACGGACACGGTCATGGCGATCCCCCCTCGATTTCGGCCGGGCTCGGCCGGCACGTCCGGCACATCCCGAGCACTCGGCCGGGATGTGACTCCACCGTGCACCACGCCACTGACAATCACCGGTCGCACGCCTCTGACCTGCACAAACACCCGCGCCACCGGCGATTGTCAGTGGCGGGACCTACCTTCGAGAACATGACTCAGCAGGGGGTGCGCTGGACGGCGGACCAGGTGCTGGCACTGGCGCCTGACGCCCCGTCACGCAAGGCGGGAAGCAAACTCGGCGTCGCCGGGCCGTGGTCGGAGGCGGGAAGTTCGGGCGAGGGGATGGTGTGGGGGCTCTGCAAGGGCAGTGGCAGCAAGCCGTATCAGACGGTCGTGGATGTTGCGGACGCGGCGGGCCCGGCCTACAAGTGCAGTTGTCCGAGCCGTAAGTTCCCGTGCAAGCACGCGCTCGGACTGCTCCTGCTGTGGGCGGGGGCGGACGGCTCGGTGCCGGACGCGCAGACGCTTCCGGACTGGGCGGAGCAGTGGGCCGAAGGGCGCAGGAAGCGGGCGCAGACCAAGCGGGAGACGGATACGGCCGGGGGCGCCACCGCTGATCCCGAGGCCGCGCGCCGCAGGGCCGAGCGGCGCGCCGAGCGGGTCACGGCGGGCGCGAGCGAGCTGGAGCGGCGGCTCGCGGACCTGCTGCGCGGCGGCCTCGCCTCAGTCGAGCAGGCCGGTTACGGGATGTGGGAGGAGACCGCGGCCCGCATGGTGGACGCGCAGGCGCCCGGACTGGCCGCGCGGGTAAGGGAGTTGGGATCGATACCCGCGTCCGGTCCCGGCTGGCCGGTGCGGCTCCTGGAGGAATGCGCGCTGCTGCACCTCCTCGACAGCGGCTGGCTGCGCCGCGACCTGCTCCCCGCCGGTCTCGCGGCGACGGTCCGCTCCCGCATCGGACTGCCGTCATCGGCGGACGGGCGGCCCACCCGGGATCGATGGCTGGTCCTGGCGCAGTACGACACGGCCGACAGCCGGCTCACCACACGCCGGATATGGCTGCACGGGACGGAGTCCGGCCACACGGCGCTCCTCCTTTCCTACGGGGCGGCGGGCCGCGCCCCGGCGCTCTCGCTGCCGGTCGGCCTTGCACTGGACGCCGAGCTCTCCGCCTACGCGGGAGACGGTCAGCTCCGCGCCGACCTCGGCGAACAGTTCACGGCGCCCGCCCCAAGTCCCGTACGGCCCAAGGGGGCAGGCGTGGCGGAGGCGGCGGCGCGGTACGGGGACGCGCTGGGCCGCGACCCCTGGCTGGAGTCCTGGCCGGTGACGCTGAGCCGGGTCATACCGACCCCGGACGAGGCAAGCGGCGGCTGGCAACTGGCGGACTCAGAGGGTGACTTGGAGCGACCGGATCTGGCGCCACCGGCTCCGGAACGACTGGCGGTCCCGATCACTCCGAAGGCGGCGTCGGGTCCCGGGCTGTGGCGGCTGGCCGCGCTGTCCGGCGGAGCCCCGGTCACCGTCTTCGGCGAATGCGGCCACCGAGGCTTCACTCCTCTCACGGCCTGGCCCGAAGGCCCGGGAGAAGCGGTGACGCTGTGCTGACGAGCCGGACGACAAAGACGACGGAGACAACCAGGCGGACCCCTTCCATGGAGAGGAGCGACATGAACGGACCTTCGACCGCCGACGCCACGGCCACGAGCACCAGCACCAGCACCAGCACCAGCACCACCGCCATCGGCGACCCATGGGAAGAGCTGGTCACCGTGGCCCTGCTCGGAACAGACCGGCGGACGCCACCAGGCCACTCGACCGGCGCCGACGCACCCACCGCGCTGCTCGACGCAGCCGCCGTACAGACCGTGCGACGGCGGGCCGGGCTGCGGCCCGCGCCCGCTGCCGCGCCCCCGGCACGGGCGGCGGACGATCCGCGACCCCCGCTCCCGGCCCCCGCGCGACGCAGACTCGCGATGCTGCTCACCGACCGCCCCGGCGCCGGAGGCGGCCGCCGCGGAACGGCCCCCGACCTGATGGAGCTGCTGCCCCAGTGGCTGGCCGGGGCCAACGAACAGGGGTACGCGGCGCCTCCGGATCTCCTCCCCGCACTCCTCGACGCGGCCCGCGGGCGCACGGATCTGCGGCCGCAGGCCCTCACGTTCGCCGGCCCGCGCGCGCGGTGGCTGGCCCGGCTGAACCCGGACTGGAAGTTCGCGCTGCGCTCCACCCCCGGCGGCGGCACAGCGCTCCCGGCGCCCGGGGATGCGGCCGACGTACAACGCCTCTGGGACGAGGGCCTGTTCGCCGAACGGGTCTCGCTCCTGGCAGCGGTACGTGCGCACAGCCCAGCAGCGGCACGCGAGCTGCTCGCCACCACCTGGTCCGCCGAGCGGGCCGAGGACCGGCTGATGTTCCTCGACTCGCTGCGGTCAGGGCTTACCGACACCGACGAGCCGTTCCTGGAAAAGGCGTTGTCCGACCGCAGCCGGAACGTCAGAGCCACCGCCGCGGAGCTGCTCTCGGCGCTCCCCGGCTCGGCGCTCGCGGCCCGGATGGCGTCGCGCGCCGCCTCCTGCGTCGCCGTCGACCGCACCCAGGGCGTGGCGACGATCACCGTCGAGGCGCCGCACGAGTGCGACGCGGGCATGGAGCGCGACGGCGTCGTCGCCAAGCCGCCGACAGGCCGGGGTGAACGGTCGTGGTGGCTGGGCCAGTTGGTCGAGGCGACACCGCTCGACGGCTGGACCGCGCGTCTCGGAGGCCGCACTCCGGAAGAGATCGTCGCGCTTCCGGTGGCCGACGACTGGCAGGGCGAACTGCACGCCGCGTGGTGCCGGGCCGCGGTGCGCCAGCGGGACGCCGTATGGTCGTGCGCGCTCCTGGGCGCGCCCGCGTCACCGGATGCCGGAGGCCCCGGCGCCGCATCCCTGTCCGAACGGGCGAAGCTCCTCGGCACGCTGCCCGACGGCGAACGCGCCGAGTGGGTGGCGGGGTTCATCGCGACGCACGGCCTGTCCGAGGCGTTCCAGTTGCTCGGGGTCTGCGCCCAGCCGTGGGCCGAGCCACTCGGGCGGGCCGTGGTCGACGCGCTGAACATCGCGCGGGACGCGGGCAGTTACCCCTGGAGCTTCAGCGGCGTCATGGGCCTGGCCGAACGCTGCCTGGATCCCGCGGAGGCGTCCCGCCTCGACGGCCTCACCGCCACCCCGGACGAACCGGAGGACGCGGCCCCCGGAGCCGGCGGCTACTGGTCGGAAGCGTTCCAGCGCCTGGTCAGCACATTGCGCCTGCGGCGGGCGATGCGGGACGAGTTGAGAGAGGCGTAAGCGCTGGAGGTACCCGGTGAGGGAGAGCAGGGGAACTGTCCGGTTCGGGCGGAGCACGACCCACGCACCGAACCGGCACCCCTGCGCCCTCACCCAGGAGGGATCGGAGGGATCAAGCCCCGGCAGGCTGGCGGACGTTCGCGTTGACCCAGTCCACGATCGACGCCGTCGTCGCGCCCGGGGTGAAGATCTCCGCGACGCCCTTCTCCTTGAGCGGAGCGATGTCCGCCTCGGGGATGATCCCGCCGCCGAACACCTTGATGTCCGCGGCGTCGCGCTCCACGAGGAGCTCGATGACGCGCGCGAAGAGCGTGTTGTGCGCCCCGGAGAGAATCGAGAGACCGATCGCGTCGGCGTCCTCCTGGATCGCCGTGTCGACGATCTGCTCCGGCGTCTGGTGCAGGCCGGTGTAGATGACCTCCATACCGGCGTCGCGCAGCGCCCGCGCGATCACCTTGGCCCCGCGATCGTGACCGTCGAGCCCCGGCTTGGCGACCACCACGCGGATCGGACCGGCTGCCACACCCATCACTGCCTCCATGAAGCGACTTCTACCCGATACCTGACCTGATGCGTACCCGGGAAGTGAACGAACGTTATCGACAGCATCCCGCAACCGGCCGTTTCGCGGTGCGGAGCGAGGGGGAAATCACACGATGGGACACGTTCGCTGCGCGCCACAGCCGCCGCAGGCGGCTCAGAAGCCGCATACGGGGGCCACTGGCGCAAGGGGAGCCGCAAAGAGACAGCCGCACCACACCGCCGCCGGCCGCGCGGCGGGCGGCACGGCGCGCATCGGCGGGGCGGTACGTACGGGGATTTCGTGACGCACCGCGACCGTCACGCACGGGCATCAATTGATCACTGCCCGCGTACGACGCGCATCGTCGGCCACCTCGGCGCATGCTTCCCATGAGGGCACACGGGAGACAGAGCCGTTTTCCCGGGTGCCGACGGGAGGTCGGCCATGAAGGTCACGAGCATCCTGCCTTTTCGCCCGCTCTGTCAGCTGATCCCCGCCAGGCTGGTGTTCCCCGCCAGACTGGCCGGAGTCTCCGTCTCTGTGCTGAAGGCGACCGCTCTCGAGGTCGCGATTCTCGCCGGGCACCTCCTCCTGTACCCGTCCGGCATCATCCAGGAGCGCAGGACCGCCCCCGCGCTCGCTCCGCTTCGTTACGTCCCCACCCCGGAGGACATGGCCGAGGGGGGCGACGAGGCCTCGTACCTGACGGAGAGCGCCACCCTGCCCGGTCCTGGCACCCGAAACGCTCACAGCACCGACGACACCCACGACACGTGCAGCGCCCGCCTGCCGGCCGCCGAGAGCAAGCCGCCGGTGCTTCTCCTGCACGGCTTCATCGACAACCGCTCCGTCTTCGTCCTGCTGCGCCGCTCGCTCGCCCAGCACGGCCGGACCCACGTGGAGTCACTCAACTACTCGCCGCTGACCTACGACATCCGCACCGCCGCCGCGCTGCTCGCCCGCCACGTCGAGGAGATCTGCGAACGCACGGGCCACGACCGCGTGGACATCGTGGGGCACAGCCTCGGCGGCCTCATCGCCCGTTACTACGTGCAGCGCCTGGGCGGCGATCTGCGCGTACGTACCCTCGTGTCGCTCGGCACCCCGCACAGCGGGACCACGGTCGCGCCGCTGATGGACGCGCACCCGATCGTCCGGCAGATGCGGCCCGGCTCGACCGTCATCGAGGAGCTGTCGCGACCCGCCCCCGGCTGCCGCACCCACTTCGTGAGCTTCTGGAGCGACCTCGACCAGATCATGGTTCCGCTGGAGACGGCCTGCATCGACCACCCCGACCTGATCGCGCAGAACGTCCGCGTCACGGGCGTCGGACACCTCGCGCTCCCCGTCCACCCGGCGGTCGCCGCCGGTATCCGACAGGCACTGGACGCCGAGGAGGCGGAAGAAGCGCGCACCACCGACGCGGTGAACGGCCTGACGGTCGCCTGACTGCGGCCTGAACCTGCCCCCGGAACGGTCCCCGAACTGACCAAACGTCGAACGATTCTCGAACGCAGAGCCAAAGCTCTGCCCACAGTCCGCCGAAAGACAGCCGAATGCCCGTTTCCTGCGAGCGGGAAACCTGCTGAAGATTGTCGTGCCCGCATACCGCCGGGTACAGTCACCGCACTGCTCTGGCAGCCCCTGTTGTCGAGGCGAAAGAGAAGTTGGTGAACGACCGTCACCCGTCGGGGACTCAGACCACCCCGGCCCCTGCTCAGGACGCCGACTACGCGCCCTACGCTGCATATGACCAGCAGAGCGCCCAGTACGGCGGCCACACCGGCTACGACGGCTACGCCACCGGCGGTTTCGCGACCGACCCCCTCTTCGGCGACCTGCCCGGCGCGCAGAACACCGGCGCGTACGACAACAGTCAGTGGTCGACCGGCGCGCACCAGACGCTGACGACGCAGGAACCCCAGCAGCACGACCCGTACACGGCGCAGCAGCACGCCGCCGCGTACGGCACCGGCAGCTACGACACCACCGCTGTCTGGGGGACCGCCGCTCACGAGCAACTCGGCGGTATTCCGGCCCAGTCCGGACCGGAGCATTCCGGCCAGTGGGACAACAGCGCGTGGGCGGACCAGACCGGGCAGTGGGACGCGAACACCTTCGGGGCGCAGGCGCAGGGATTCACCACGCAGGACGCGTTCGCCACGCAGACCTTCCAGGCACCGGCGGCCTTCGAGACCCAGGCGTTCGACGCGCAGGCCTATGAGACACAGGCCTTTGAGACACAGGCCTTTGAGACACAGGCCTTTGAGGCCCAGTCCTTCGCGACGCAGACCTTCGAAGCGCCGGTCTTCGACACCGGCGCGTACGACGCCACCGCGTGGAACTCCGCGGGCGCCGAAGGTGACGACAGCGCCCCCGACGCCCGGCACGACTACGGCCAACACGATGTCCCCGAGCCGGAGTTGAGCCACGACGACAGTCGCCACGACAGCTACAGCGACGGGCTCGACGACGTCGAGGAAATCGTCGCCCGCGACGAGCGGCCCGCCCCGGTCACGCCGGCCCAGCGCGCACGCTCCCGCCGCCGCTCCCCCGCCAAGCGCTCCGCGCTGCTCACGGTCGCGGTGCCCTCGGTGTGCGTGATGGGCGTCGCGGGAGTCGCCGCGGCCTCCGTCGGCGGGCTCGGCGGCGACGACAGCAAGGACACGACGGTGGCCTCCGCGCCCGACGCGACCGCCGTGAAGCCCTCCGTCGCCAACAACAAGCTCGACACCCAGCTCGCGGACCTGTCCGCGGACGCGGGCGACTTCGCCGACCGGGCGAGCCGCACCCAGGAACGTATCGACCTCAGGACCAAGCAGCAGGCCGAGCGGAAGCAGGCGGCGGAGGAAGCGGCGCGCAAGGAGCGCCTGCGGCCCAAGTTCGTCCTCCCGGTCACGCAGCGCGGACTGAGCGCGTACTACGGGCAGGCCGGCATTAACTGGATGTCCGTGCACACCGGCATCGACTTCCCCGTCTCGTACGGCACCCCGGTGATGGCCGCGACCGACGGCACCGTCCGTACGCAGTGGAACAGCGCGTACGGGAACATGACGATCCTGACGGCGAAGGACGGCACGGAGACCTGGTACTGCCACCTCTCCAGCCACACCGTGATGAGCGGACCGGTCAAGGCCGGTGACCTCATCGCGCACTCCGGGAACTCCGGCAACTCCACCGGTCCGCACCTGCACTTCGAGGTGCGTCCCGGCGGCGGCTCGGCCGTCGACCCGCTCCCGTGGCTCCGCAGCCACGGACTCGACCCGACGTAGGGCCGAGCCTCCCGGCAGCGGCCTTCCCTACAGCTTCTCCACCGGCGCGTACCGCAGCAGCAGGCGCTTCGGCTTGGGCTCGCCGAAGTCGACCGTCGCCTCCGCGTTCGACCCCGTGCCCTGGACGCCGACGACCGTGCCGAGGCCGAACTGGTCGTGCGTGACCCGGTCTCCCACCGAGAGCGCGACGACGGGCTTCTCCGTCGCCCGGCGTGTGGCGAACGCCGGTGTCGAGCGCGAGCGCGACGACGAGAGGGACGCGGCGATGCCGCTCGTCGGTCCCGCCGACTTGACGGGCGCCATGGCCCCGGTCCGCTTCCACTCCAGATGCGCGTCCGGGATCTCCTCCAGGAAGCGCGACGGCGGGTTGTACGAGGGCTGACCCCAGGCGCTGCGCAGCGTGGAGCGCGTCAGATACAGGCGCTCACGCGCGCGCGTGATGCCGACGTAGGCGAGCCGGCGCTCCTCCTCCAGCTCCTTGACCTGACCGAGGGAGCGCATGTGCGGGAAGACGCCGTCCTCCATGCCGGTCAGGAAGACGACCGGGAACTCAAGGCCCTTGGCGGTGTGCAGCGTCATCAGCGTGATGACGCCGGAGCCGTCGTCCTCCTCGTCCGGGATCTGGTCGGAGTCGGCGACGAGCGCGACCCGCTCCAGGAACCCGGAGAGCGTACCGACGCTCGCCTCGCCCTCACCCTCGGTCGCGCCGTCCGCCGTCGCGCTCTCCTGCTCGAACTCCAGTGCCACGGCCGCGAGTTCCTGAAGGTTCTCGATGCGGGTCTCGTCCTGCGGGTCCGTCGACGACTGCAACTCGGCGAGATAGCCGGTCCGTTCGAGCACGGCCTCCAGGACCGTCGCCGGGCCCGCGCCCGACTCGACGATCGTGCGGAGGTCCTCCATCAGCGTGTTGAACCGCTTCACCGCGTTCGTCGAGCGGGCCGCCATGCCGTACGCCTCGTCGACGCGGCGCAGCGCCTGCGGGAAGGAGATCTTCTCGCGCTGGGAGAGCGCGTCGATCATCGCCTCGGCTCGGTCGCCGATACCTCGCTTCGGCACGTTGAGAATGCGGCGCAGGGGGACGGAGTCCTCGGGGTTGGCGAGCACTCGCAGATAGGCCAGGACGTCCCTGACCTCCTTGCGCTCGTAGAAGCGGACTCCGCCGACGACCTTGTAGGGCAGGCCGACGCGGATGAAGATCTCTTCGAAGACACGGGACTGCGCGTTCGTCCGGTAGAAGACGGCGACGTCGCCGGCCTTCGCGTCGCGCGCGTCCGTGAGCCGGTCGATCTCGTCGGCGACGAACTGCGCCTCGTCGTGCTCGGTGTCCGCGACGTAGCCGGCGATCTGCGCGCCCGCGCCCGCGTTCGTCCACAGATTCTTGGGGCGGCGGGATTCGTTGCGCTCGATGACCGCGTTGGCCGCGGAGAGGATGGTCTGCGTCGAGCGGTAGTTCTGCTCGAGCAGGATCGTGGTCGCGTCGGTGTAGTCCTCCTCGAACTGGAGGATGTTGCGGATGGTGGCTCCGCGGAACGCGTAGATCGACTGGTCGGCGTCACCCACGACGCACAGCTCGGCCGGCGGCAGGTCGCCTTCACGCGGCGGCTCGTCCTCCGCGCGGCCACTGTCGGTCGACCCCACCAGCTCCCTGACCAGCGCGTACTGCGCGTGGTTCGTGTCCTGGTACTCGTCGACCAGGACGTGGCGGAAGCGGCGGTGGTAGTGCTCGGCGACGTCCGGGAAGGCGCGCAGGAGGTTTACCGTCGTCATGATCAGGTCGTCGAAGTCCAGCGCGTTCGCCTCGCGGAGGCGGGACTGGTACATCGCGTAGGCCTGGGCGAGGGTCTTCTCGAAGCCGTCGGCGGCCTGAGCTGCGAAGTCCTCCTCGTCGATGAGCTCGTTCTTCAGGTTCGAGATCTTGGCGCTGAAGGACTTCGGCGGGAACTTCTTCGGGTCCAGGTCGAGGTCGCGGCAGACCAGGGCCATGAGGCGCTTGGAGTCGGCGGCGTCGTAGATCGAGAACGACGACGTGAAGCCGAGCCTCTTCGACTCCCGGCGCAGGATACGGACGCAGGCGCTGTGGAACGTCGACACCCACATCGCGTTCGCCCGCGGGCCCACGAGGGACTCGACGCGCTCCTTCATCTCGCCCGCGGCCTTGTTCGTGAACGTGATCGCGAGGATCTGGCCGGGGTGCACACCGCGCTCGGCGAGGAGGTACGCGATGCGGTGCGTGAGCACGCGGGTCTTGCCGGAACCCGCGCCCGCCACGATGAGCAGCGGGGAGCCGCCGTGGACGACGGCCGCCTTCTGGTTCTCGTTCAGCCCGTCGAGGAGCGCCGCCGGGTCGAGCGCCGGGCGTGGGGCGCCGTCCCGGTAGTACGCGTCCCTGGCCGGGGGCGCGTCGAACTTCCCGTCGAACAGGTCGTCCGGAACGTGCTCCGGAGCCGTGTCGTCCTCGGGCGGCGGCGGGGCATGCTCCTCACTGGCCTTCGAAGCCGTGAGGTCCGCCAGGAAGCTGTCGTCAAAGAGGCTGCTCATCGCTATACGAGTCTAGGCCGCCCCACTGACACCCACGGCCGCCCCGGAAACTTCCCCCCGACTTCGCGGGCCCGGCCACCTCTCGTAGTGCGGTAATCACCCTCCGTGCTGATTACCGGAGGTCGCGAACAAGATTGCCGAAGGTCACGAAAATGTATCGGGCATATCGAACATCAACCTTCACAGCAGCCACACGAGTTGGCTAGCGTGCTCCGCGGGCCGCCCGTCCCCCCGCCGGCAACCGCGCCGCGAACGGGTCGCCCCCGCTGAGTTCAGTACGCCGAGAGGCATGGAACCGGGGACCCACGACCTTTGGGGTGAATCGGCCGACGACCCGTCAGGGCGCGGCCGTAGGGCAGCCTTCCGCATCTCCGCCCGAACCCGACAGCTAACCCGGTAGGCGGTCATGGGAAGGAGACGCGCCCCTTGGCGTCGCACCGCAAGCCGCGCAGCAGGACAGCCGGTCCCCGCACGGCCCCCGTCGTCGGAATCACCACGGCGGCCCTCACCTCCATAGCCCTGCTCTCGCAGAGCGCGACCGCCGCCCCCTCCGCGCCGCCGAAGCCGAGCATGGAAGAGGTCCAGAAGAAGGTCGACACCCTCTACCACCAGGCGGGCGTCGCCACGGAGAAGTACAACGCGGCCAAGGAGCGCACCACCAAGCAGCAGAAGCGCGTCGGGGACCTGCTCGACGACGTCGCGCAGCGCACCGAAAAGCTCAACAAGGCCCGCCAGGAGCTCGGCACTTTCGCCGCCGCCCAGTACCGCACGGGCGCCGTCTCCGACACCGCGACGCTGCTCCTCGCCGACGACGCGCAGGACTACTTCGACCAGGACCAGCTGATGAGCCGGCTCACGAGCCGCCAGAAGAAGGCCGTCGACGACTACCAGACCGAGCAGGCCACCACCACGAAGAAGCGCACCGAGGCGGCCAAGAGCCTGGAGACGCTGACCACTTCGCAGGCCACGCTCAGGAGCACGAAGAGGGACGTCCAGCAGAAGCTCGGCGACGCCCGCGAACTCCTGTCGAAGCTGACCGCCGAGGAGAAGGCGCGCCTCGCGGCGATCGAGAAGAAGAAGCAGGAGACCGCCAGGAAGAAGGCGGAGGAGCTGGCGCGTCAGCAGGCCGAGGCGGAGGCCAAGCGCAAGGCGGCGGAGGAGGCACGCCAGAAGGAGAACCCGGGCACGGGCAGCGGTTCCGGCACGGGTACGGGCTCCGGCAGCACCGGCAGTGGCTACGCCGCCAAGGCCGCGAAGGTCATCGCCTTCGCCGAGTCCCAGATGGGCAAGCCGTACGTGTGGGGCGCCACCGGCCCGGACTCGTACGACTGCTCGGGCCTCACGCAGGCCGCGTGGAAGGCGGCCGGCATCTCGCTGCCGCGCACGACCTGGGACCAGGTCAAGGTCGGCACGACCGTCACCACGGCCAACGCCCAGCCCGGTGACCTGGTCTTCTTCTACGACGACATCAGCCACGTCGGCATCTACATCGGCGACGGCAAGATGATCCACGCCCCGAAGCCGGGTGCGAACGTCCGCGTCGAGTCGATCTACTACATGCCGATCCACAGCGTGGTGCGCCCGGCCTGACCGCCGTCGTGGGGTTACGTTCGGGCGGTGCGCGGCCCGAACACAACCCCAGGTACCGGACCCACGTGGTCCCAGCTCCCGCCGGCCGCCGGCGCCGCCGTCATGGCCACCGGCATCATCTCGGTCGGCCTGAACCTGACCGGTCACTCGGTGCTGTCCGGCATCATGCTGGTGCTCGCCGCCGCCCTCTGGCTGGTCCTCGCGGCGGACTTCGCGAACCGGCTGGTGCGGGAGCGCGACCGCTGGCAGTCCGAGGCCGACACCCCGCCCGCGCTCACCGCGGTCGCGGCGACGACCGTCCTCGGCACCCGGATCTCCATGTTCGGCTGGCAGACCCTGGCCGAGGCGCTCCTCGCCCTGGCCGCGCTCGTCTGGCCGGTGCTCCTCATCAACGTCGTACGGCGCTGGAAGCCGCGGATGCCGGGGGGCGTGTTCCTCGGCTGTGTCGCGACGCAGGGCCTCGTCGTCCTGGCGGCGACGCTCGCGCCCGCGGTCGGCGCGCACTGGCTCGCGTACACCGGGATGGTGCTCTTCTGGGGCGGGGTCGTCCTGTACTGCCTCGCGCTGCTCCACTTCGACCTGCGCGAGGTGGCCTCCGGCGCCGGGGACCAGTGGGTCGCGGGCGGCGCGCTCGCCATCTCCGCCCTCGCCGCGTCGAAGCTCGTCGCGACGGGCCTGTGGAACCAGGACGACACGGACGTCCTGCGCACCATGAGCTTCCTGCTGCTCGCGCTCGATGGGGCCTGGTACGTGGTGCTGGCGCTGGCGGAGGTGCGGTGGCCTCGGCCGCGCTACGACGTGCGGCGCTGGTCGACGGTCTTCCCGATGGGAATGACAGCGGCGGCGGCACTGTCCGTGGGCGCCGCCGCCGATGTGCCCTGGCTCAGGGGGCCGGGGCAGGTACTGGTGTGGATCGCGGTGGCCGCGTGGCTCGCCGCCCTGTTCGGGACGTTCAGGTCCCGAACACCCGCCTGACTCAGGTCCAGAGGACCGCAATGAAGATGTTCGCGGTGGTCAGCAGGCCGACGAGGCCGAACAGGCCCTTGTCCACCTTCTCGTCGTCCCGCTTCACGTACACGAGGCCGAGGATCACGATCAGCAGCGCGAGCTTCACGCCGATCTTGATGTTGTTGACGGTGTTGTCGTCCGCCTGATTCAGGCCCACCAGGACGACACCCGTGACCAGCATGGTCAGCGCACCGTGCAGCATCGCCGGGACGAACCGGGCCGTTCCCTTGCCCATCGCCTTCATCTGGGTGAGGAACCCGCCGAGGAGCGAGGCGATGCCGATGATGTGCAGGCCGACGAAGAGGTGGATGAGTACGTCCATGACCGGCGAGCCTAGCCGGGGCCTCACTGCCTCCATGAACCGGCCCGCACCGATCCCCCGCCGGTCACATACGGTCACACGCGGAACACAAGGGCCAGTTGCGGACAATCCGTCACCAACCCGTGACGGTCAGGTTTAGCGTCCTTCCTCAGGTGACCGGCTCCCCACCGCCGCCCCGCTCAGGGGCGGTAGTCGGGCACCTACCGCCGAGAAAGGTCCGGCGGCGGCCCGCTCCCCCCGTGCGGGCCGCCGCCGGACGCGTAAGCAGTACGTACCGGAAGGACGTGCCCCTCGTGTCGGCAGCGCACCGCAAGCCCCGACAGCGCTCGCTCACCGGCCCCACGGCCCGCACCGCGGCGACCCTCGCTCTCGCCTCCGCGGCGACCGCCACCGCCCTGGACGGCGCGGCGCACGCGGACCCCCGGCTCACCCCGAGTCAGGTGAAGGCGAAGGTCGACCAGCTCTACCAGGAGGCCGAGAAGGCCACCGAGAAGTACAACGGCGCCAAGGAGAAGGCGGACAAGGCCGAGAAGAAGCTCGGCTCCCTGCGTGACGAGGCGGCCCGCAGGACGGACCGGCTCAACACCCAGCGTGAGGCGCTCGGGTCGGCCGCCGCCGCGCAGTACCGCACCGGCGCCCTCGACCCGGCGGTCCAGCTCGTCCTGTCCTCCGACCCCGCCCGGTACCTCGACAACGCGGCGCTCGCCGACCGGCTCGGCACCCGGCAGGCCTCCGCGGTGGGGCGCGTGCAGCGGGAGCTGCGACAGATCGACCAGCTGCGCGCCGAGGCGGACGGCCGGCTCACCGAGCTGCGGAAGCGGCAGGGAGAACTGAAGAAGCAGAAGAAGGCGGTCACCGGGAAGCTGGCCGAGGCGAAGCGTCTGCTCGACCAGCTTCCGGCGGCCGAGCGCACCGGCGTCGGAGCGGGCGCCGGCGACACCGGCGCGGCCGACCGCGCCTCCCGCTCGGACTCCTCCCGGGACATGCCGTCCGGCGCCCTGCCCAAGGCCCCGGACTCCCGCACGGCGGCGGCCATCGCCTACGCCTACAACGCCCTCGGCAGCCCTTATGTGTGGGGCGCCACGGGCCCGAACGCCTTCGACTGCTCCGGCCTCACCCAGGCCGCGTACCGCTCCGCGGGTATCTCCCTGCCGCGCACCACGTACTCCCAGATCAACGCGGGCCCGCACATCCCGCGCTCCCAACTGCAGCCGGGGGACCTGGTGTTCTTCTACTCGGGCATCAGCCACGTGGGCCTCTATATCGGCAACGGCAAAATGATCCACGCCCCGAACCCGAGCGCCCCGGTCCGCATCGCCCCGATCGACCAGATGCCCTTTGCGGGGGCTACGCGGGTGGCGTGAGGAGCGGGCCGTTCCGGTGCTCGTGCGCCATGTGGGCGTATGCGCGGTCCGCCACTTCGGCCAGTACCTCGGGGCCCGCGGAGCCGCAGTGCGCGCGCAATTGCCCGGCGAACGCCTCCGAGTCCCGGCAGAGGGCGAGTGCCTGTGTCACCTGGGCGATCAGTTCCGGCACATGCTCGGCGCAGTAGGGGTGTTCGCTCTCTGTCGCCGACAGAATCGGGTCCTCGTCGTCGGTGAAGGCCGCGTCGAGGCCGAGCAGCCGCGGAAATCTCACCTCCAGCTCCCAGCGGGCGAGCGGGATCTCCTCGTACGTCGCCTCGGGTTCGCGGCACGCCATCCGCAGGAGCATCGCCAGGTCGTTCATGAACTCGGGCACGGTCCGATGCCCCGCCACCCGACTCCACAGGGTGCGGGCGGACGGCGGGCAGGTCGAGAAGAACTCCTCGGTGAACGTGTGGGCCAGATAGTCGAGTTGAGCCGCGGCCGGCTGCAGCGGCCAGCTCCAGGGCGAGCGGGTGTACTCCACTCCCTGCATGCGCCGGTAGCGCAGCACCTGCCACTCCAGCGGATCCGCGGAGTCCGCCGCCAGACCGACGAGGTGGAAAATGACTCCGCTGGTCAGCGCGGACTGCGGAAGACGCGTCGTCATCGCCCGTCACACCAGGCGCCGCGCCGTAGCCCACCGGGTCAGCTCATGGCGGTTCGACAGCTGGAGCTTCCTCAGGACCGCCGAGACATGGGACTCGACCGTCTTGACGGAGATGAACAGCTGCTTGGCGATCTCCTTGTACGCGTAGCCGCGGGCGATGAGGCGCAGGACCTCGCGCTCGCGCTGCGTCAGACGGTCGAGGTCCTCGTCGACCGGCGGAGCGTCCGTCGAAGCGAACGCGTCGAGGACGAAGCCCGCGAGGCGCGGCGAGAAGACGGCGTCGCCGTCCTGGACACGGAAGATCGAGTCGACCAGGTCCGTACCGGTGATCGTCTTGGTGACGTACCCGCGGGCCCCGCCGCGGATGACGCCGATGACATCCTCCGCCGCGTCCGAGACGGAAAGGGCCAGGAAGCGGACCGGATTGTCGGCGGCCGCCATCAACGGGGCGCAACGGCGCAGGACTTCGACGCCGCCGCCACCGGGAAGGTGCACGTCGAGGAGGACGACCTCGGGGCGCGTGGCCGTGATGACCGTGACCGCCTGGTCCACGTCCGCGGCTTCGCCGACCACCTCGACGCCCGTCGTCTCCGTGCGGCCGATCTCCGCCTGGACGCCGGTGCGGAACATCCGGTGGTCGTCGACAAGGACCACGCGTGCGTGACGGCCGACCGGCTCCGTCTCCGGCGCGCTCGCCGCGGTCGCGTCAGGCTTGACCTGCTCGTCACTCATGGGGTCTTCTCCGCCCTCTTCATGGTCAGTTCGACCTCCGTGCCACCGTCCGGCACCGCGCGCAGCCGCGCCGTGCCGCCGTTGCGCTCCATCCGGCCGATGATCGATTCTCGTACGCCCATCCGGTCCGCGGGAATCGAGTCGAGGTCGAAGCCGGGGCCCCGGTCGCGTACGGACACGAACACCGTCTCCTCCTCGACCTCGGCATAGACCTGGACCGCACCGCCCTCGCCACCGTACTTGGCGGCATTCACCATCGCTTCCCGCGCGGCCTGCATCTGTGCCGAGAGACCGTCGTCGAGCGGGCAGTCGCCGACCACCACTACCTCGAGGGGCACTCCGTGCTTGTCCTCGACCTCGGCCGCGCTGCGTTTGACCGCCTCCGCGACCGTGCCGGGCTCCTCCGCCTCGTCCTTCCCGTTCCCCTCCGGTCTGTAGAGCCAGGCCCGCAGGTCGCGCTCCTGGGCACGGGCCAGGCGCCGCACCTCGCTCGCACTCTCCGCGTTCCGCTGGATCAGCGTGAGCGTGTGCAGCACCGAGTCGTGGACATGGGCCGCGACCTCGGCGCGCTCCTGCGCGCGGATCCGCATGAGGCGCTCCTCGGACAGATCCTGCGTCATACGCACGAGATAGGGGCCGGCGAGGAGTGCGATTCCGACGAGGACGGCGAGGGCGGCCTGAAGGATGGAGCCGAGGTGCTCGGCCGACCCCTGGAGCACGAAGATCCCGGTGACACCGGCCCCGACGAGTACGACACCGGCCGCGGCCCGCGCCAGATTCAGGGTGCGCTTGCGGCGCCCGACCGCCATCCAGCGGGCGCGGCGCGCATTGTCCGCCTGGCGCCAGACGAGGGCCACGCCCGCACCGACGAGGAGCGTCGGCCACAGATACGCCTTCGCGTTCCCCGCCAGATTCACGTTGCCGACGAACACCATCGACACGACGACCATGAGGAGCAGGGCGACGATCTGCCCCTTGTCCGGCTTACGGGCGACGAGTCGGCGCCGCCCGTCCTGCGCCGTCTCCGTGGTGAAGGCCGGGGGCCGCTCGCTGCCCACGCCGCCGACGCCGAGCGGGACGAAGAACCAGAACGCCGCGTACAGGAGCGCGCCGAGGCCGTCCGCCATGAACAGGCCCACGAAGACCAGCCGCACCCAGATCACGGGCAGGCCGAGATGCCCGGCGAGCCCCCGCGCCACTCCGCCGAGCCAGCGTCCGTCGCTGGAGCGGTAGAGCTTGCGCGGCGGCCGCGGGACGTCGACGGGTGGTGCTGCGGCTTCCGGCATGCCATTGATGGTCACACGTGGGGCGGACCCCGGGCATCAGGGTTGAGCCCGGAGACTCCCCTGATCTCCGGCCCGGCCCCGAGCGCCGTCAGGGGCGATTTCAGGGTTCGTCCAGGGTCGTCCCGACTGCCGCGGCGGACCTGAGCCCGTCACCATGGACGCATGACAGATCACCAGCACGCCTCGACGGGAGCGCAGGCCGGGCAGCCGCAGGACGCGGTGTCCGGGCGCGGCTCCGGCGGTGCGTCCGCGCCGCCCGCACCGGGACAGGAGCCCGGCGTCCCCGCGCCGCCGGGCAAGTTCCGGCGCGACCGGCGGCACGGGACGCTGGGCGGGGTGTGCGCGGGCCTCGGCCGGCACTGCGACATGGATCCGGTGATCTTCCGGATCGGTCTCGCCGTGCTCGCCGCGACCGGCGGGCTCGGCCTGATCTTCTACGGCTTCGCCTGGCTCTTCGTCCCGTACGACGACGAGGAGGAGAACGAGGCGCGCAAGCTCCTCTCCGGCCGCGTGGACGGCCCGGCGCTGACGGCCGTGCTCTTCGCGCTCGTCGGCTGCGGGCTCTTCCTCTCCATGCTGAACAACGGCGGGGTGCTCACATTCGCCGCCGTCCTCGCCCTGCTCCTCGCGGGCGCGGGGTACTGGTCCCAGCAGCGCAGAGCGGCCGACCCCGACCCTCTGGCCGCGCAGACCGTGGCCGACGCGCCGCCCGAGGCCCAGGCGCCGCCCGTCACCGGGGCGCCTTCCTGGTGGCGGGACCCGATAGTCAAGGACGGCACGCACGTCGGCGGGACCGGGTACTTCTGGGGGCCCGACAGCGGCGTCGACATCCGTTACGAGCCCACGGCGCACGCGCACCGTACGGTCTGGGGCCCTGACGTCCCCTCCCGTGGTCCGGAAAGCCGAGCGCCCAAGCAGCGCGGGCCGCGCTGGATCGGTGGCTGGACGTTCCTCCTCGCACTGGCCGCGGGCTGCGCGGGCACCGCCGCGACGTGGCACGGCCACCCGCTCGGCACGGCTCTCCAGGCCGGCCTCGCGTGCGCGCTAGTCGTCTTCGGCCTGGGCATCGCGCTCAGCGCCTTCGTGGGGCGGACCGGCGCCGGTTCGATCGTCCTCGCGGTCATCACGGCCGGGCTCCTCGCCGCGTCGGCCGTGCTCCCCTCCAACATCACCACCCACTGGGTGCGCACCAACTGGACCCCGGCCTCCGTCGCCCAGGTCGCGCCGAGATACGAACTCGGGACGGGCGTCGGCACGCTGGACCTGAGCGGGATCGACGTCGGCAAGGGCAAGACACTGACGACGCGGGCGGAGGTCGGGGCGGGGCAGCTCAAGGTCGTCGTGCCGAGGGACGCGACGGTCGTGCTGCGGGCCGAGGTGGGCGTCGGTGACATCCGGCTGCCGGACGAAAAGACACAGGACGTGGACATCCGTCCGGGACAGGAGCAAAGAGTGACCCTCGCACCGCCGGCGGGCAGCAAGGACGGCGGCACGGTCGAGCTGCGGCTCGAAGTCGCTGTCGGACAGGCGGAGGTGGCCCGTGCCACGTCATGAGTTCCAGCCGGGAAAGCTGATCGCGGGCCTGTTCCTGACCGCGGCCGGAGCCCTCTACCTGGGCGACGCGCTGGGAAGCTGGGAACTGCCGTGGTTCACGGTGATCCCTGTAGTCACCGCCGGCCTGTTCCTGGCCGGAGCAGCAGGCACGGCAACCTACGCAATCCGACGCCGCCAAAGACCCCACGTAACGGATTCCGGCTCCCGGTGAAGGGCACGAGAGGCGCCCGGTAAGGGGCGAGGGGAACTGCGCGCCCAGCCCCACCCGCCCCGCGTCCGAACCACGACACGCGCCCCAGGAAAAGGACGCGCCGTCGCATACAAGGATCCCGTCAGCTCAACCCACCCCGGGCCCGGCGCCGAGCCGCAAGCATCGCGTCCACCGAGAACACCGACGCCCCCGCAAGCACCAGCGGCAGCCACGCCATCAGGTAAGCGAGATCGTTGCCCAGGTAATAGGGCTCGGTCGCCCAGCTCACCGTCAGCCACAGGCTCAGCGAGATCAGCATCCCGCCGACCGCGGCGAGCCGGGCCAGCAGACCGATCAACGTGCCGATGCCGACGGCCAGTTCACCGAAGGCGATCGCGTAGCCGAAGCCGGCCGGGTTCTTGAGCGCCAGGTCGACCATGGCGGGGATGGCGGAGATGTCACGCACGCCGCGCATCTGCTCACCGATCGACCCCGATCCGGTGGCGTGAAAGAACGCGCTGTTGGTCAGTTTGTCGAGCCCCGCGTAGATGAAGGTGACGCCGAGGAAGATCCGCAAGGGAAGGAGTGCGAACCGTTGAGCGTTGTCCCGCCAGCTGCCCCCGCCGTTGACATAACTGGTATGGGTGTCCGTCCGCATGCCATGAGCCATCGCCCGTCCGCCGCCTTTCGCGCCCGCATCGGTGCCCGCAAAATTGCCCGTCCCCAGACCATACGTACGAGCGGACGCGACTGCTCAGTAACGTTTGGTCATTGCCGCAGGCCGGACGCGGGCACTCAGTCCGAAACGTCGATCGCGCACCGGTTCGTCTCCACGCCCGCCGCGGTGACGACCTGGACGTCGACCCGCCCCGGCTCGACGTCCACGGGGACCGGGACCGTCAGGGCCGAGTCGGTGGGGTTGGTGAAGCCGCCCCGCACCGGGACGAGAGGCACATGGACGTGCACGGGTCCGATGCGGACGACCATGCGGGCGAGCCGGTCCGCGGTGGCCGCGCCGGGCGGCACGAAGCCGGCCCCGCGGATCTCGATGTCGTCCCCGGTGCGGATGGGCGCGTCCAGGTCCCCGGCCTCACGGGACCGCACGACCGAAAGGATCACGGGCCGGCCGCCCTCCGCGTACTTGGCCGCGAGATACGTGGCCGCCGAGACCAGGACCAGCAGGGCAAGCCCCCAGGGCAGATCCGGCAGTTGTCCGGGGCGGCGGGCGAGGCGCACCGCGACGAACACCAAGGCGACGGCCGAGATCAGCACGTACTGGATGTCGGCGAAGGTGCCGCGTCCTGAGTCGTCGGTGAGCAGGTCGGCGGCGCGCGGCCGGTCCGCGCGCACCTTCTGCAGGCGCTGGCCGAGCACGCGCAGCCCCACGACCCGGCGCACCAGGACTGCGACCCCGCAGACGACGGCGAGGACGGTCACCACCCCGGCTCCCCGGGCGAGTTCAAGACCCGAGATCAAGGCGTCCCGTTCACGGTGGCCGGAGGCGCCGGCCAGTTCGCCCGCCAGGACAAGGACCGCGTAGACCACGACGAGGACCCAGCAGGCGGCGACGGCGCGGGAGGTGGACAGGCGGTTGTCCTCACCGACGACCGGGGCGAGTACCCCGCCGGCCGCCCGGTGGACGTAGGCCGCGCCCGTCAGGATGCCGCCCACGACGACCGCCGCCAGCAGCCCGGCCGTGCGCGCCGTCGTCCAGCCCGCGCCGATCGCCGTGAGCGCCTGCACGATCAGGAGCAGCGCGCACCCGCCCCACACCACGCCGACGGTGCGCGGCCACAGCCCGGCGAGCCACGCGTCGCCCTCGGCGCGCCCACGATCGGCCATGTCCCGCGCGGACTGCGTCAGTTCGTCCGAGACCCACTGGCGGGACGCGCCCGCCGAGTGCGCGACGGCGGCGGGCAGTCCCTGTCCGGCCGCCAGTTCGTCCCGCTTCGCGAGGAACGCGGCCACGGCCCTGCGGTGCCCTTCGCGCGCCCCGTGCGGGCAGTCGCCGCAGGTGCAGCCCCCGCTGTGCGTTCCCTCTCGCGCCTCCTGGACCGCCACCCGGTACGCCCGCCTTCCCATCCGGAGCCCGCCCGACCCGAACGGCCGCGCGTCAACTTCCGTTTAATGACTGGGAATTGTGCCGTACGCAAGGCCTTCCAGGGCCGCCAGGTCCGGTCAGAGGGGGTGAACGGTGAACACCCGCGTTGACCCCCGAGGCCACAGCCCCGCACTCAGGACAGCAGATCCGGCTCCGCGCTGCTGATGTCCTGCCACAGGGGCTGATGGTTGATCCACGCGACCACGTCGCCGCCCAGCTGTTCCCGCGAGGCCACGGCCTGGCGGTGGTCGATCAGGATCGGGCGGCCCGCGGCCCGCGCGGCGAGCTGCACCTGGCAGGAGCGCTCCATCGTCAGGAACCACCACGCGGCCGAGTCGACGGAGTCGCCCACGGTGAGCAGCCCGTGGTTGCGCAGGATGAGTGCCTTGTACGAGCCGAGCGCGGCCGCGATGCGCCGCCCCTCGTCCGGGTCCACGGCCACGCCGGTGTACTCGTCGAGCAGCGCGTGGTCCTCATAGAAGGCGCACGCCTCCTGGGTGATCGGGTCGATCAGCTCGCCCAGCGTGGACAGGGCCCGCCCGTACAGCGAGTGGCAGTGCGCGACGGCGACCACGTCGGGCCGCGCCCGGTGGACCTGGGCGTGGACGGTGAACGCTGCCTGGTTCACATGGCGGCGGCCCTCGACGACCTGTCCGTCCCCGTTGGCGAGGACCAGGTCGGACACGGTGACGTGCTTGAACGGCATCCCGAACGGGTTCACCCAGTAGCAGTCGTCGTACTCCGGGTCCCGCACCGTGATGTGCCCCGACACCCCGTCCTCGTAGCCGAGGCGCCCGAAGATGCGCAGCGCGCCCGCGAGCCGCTCCTTGCGGTGCCGACGCTCGTCGGCCGGGGAGTCATGGATGGGGGGCATCGCGAACTGGAGGTGTTCGGTGGGTACCGGCGGGGGCGTCTGCGTGGACATGGAGCGGAAGTTACCTCCGGGGAGCGCAGGAGGACAGAGGCGGGCGGTGAAGAGAGTGCGCCGAACTGCCGCTCATACCGGACAGCAGGTGTCGGGTATCCGCGCCAGACTCGACGTATGACGTCGAACTGGGCCACATTCACCGCGGCCGAACCGGACCTCGCCAAGACGGTCGAGGAGCGCTTCGGTCAGTTCCAGCACCACATCCTGGCGACCCTCCGCAGGGACGGTTCGCCGCGCACGAGCGGACTGGAGGTGCGGTTCCTGCACGGGGAGTTCTGGCTCGGCATGATGCCGGGCTCGCTCAAGGCCCGCGATCTGCTCCGGGACCCGCGCTTCGCCATCCAGGCGAACCCGGGCGGCGGCACCGGCATGGGCGGCGGGGACGTACGGATCTCGGGCCGCGCGCTGCTCGTCGAGGACCCCGAAGTCATCGCCTCGTACACGGACTCGGTCCAGGTGCCCGACCCGGACGACTTCCACCTCTTCCGCACCGAGCTGACCGAGGTCACCCGCACGTTCATCGAGGAAGACAAATACCTGGTCGTACAGGTGTGGAAGCCGGGCGAGCCGGTACGCACCGCCAAGCGCACCTGAGCCCCGCGGCGCGCGAAGGGCACACGTGAAGGCGCCGCCCCCTGCATGCAGCAGTGGGCGGCGCCTTCACACACGGTGTCGGGGAGCGACTACTCCCACTCGATGGTGCCCGGCGGCTTGCTCGTCACGTCGAGCACGACGCGGTTGACGTCCGCGACCTCGTTCGTGATGCGGGTCGAGATCTTCGCCAGGACGTCGTACGGCATGCGCGTCCAGTCCGCCGTCATGGCGTCCTCGGAAGAGACGGGGCGCAGGACGATCGGGTGGCCGTAGGTGCGGCCGTCGCCCTGGACACCGACGCTGCGCACGTCCGCGAGCAGGACGACCGGGCACTGCCAGATGTCACGGTCGAGACCGGCCGCCGTCAGCTCCTCGCGGGCGATGGCGTCGGCCTCGCGCAGCAGGTCGAGCCGGTCCTTGGTGACCTCGCCGACGATGCGGATACCGAGGCCGGGGCCCGGGAACGGCTGGCGCTGGACGATATCGTCCGGCAGGCCGAGCTCGGCGCCGACCATGCGCACCTCGTCCTTGAAGAGCTGGCGCAGCGGCTCGACGAGCGCGAACTCCAGGTCCTCGGGGAGGCCGCCCACGTTGTGGTGGGACTTGATGTTCGCCGTGCCGGTGCCGCCGCCGGACTCGACGACGTCCGGGTAGAGCGTGCCCTGGACGAGGAACGCGACGTCCTCGCCGTCGGCCGCGCCCTCGGCGACGATCTCCGCCTGCGCCTGCTCGAAGACACGGATGAACTCGCGGCCGATGATCTTCCGCTTGGCCTCGGGGTCGGAGACGCCGGCCAGCGCGTCGAGGAAGCGCTGGCTCGCGTCGACGACCTTCAGGTTCGCGCCGGTCGAGGCGACGAACTCCTTCTCGACCTGCTCGGTCTCGCCCTTACGCATCAGGCCGTGGTCGACGTACACGCAGGTCAGCTGGGATCCGATGGCCTTCTGCACGAGGGCCGCGGCCACCGCGGAGTCGACGCCGCCGGACAGGCCGCAGATCGCGCGCTTGGTGCCGACCTGCTCGCGGATCGCGGCGACCTGCTCGTCGATCACGTTGCCCGTGGTCCAGGTCGGCTCGATGCCGGCGCCCCGGTAGAGGAAGTGCTCGAGGACCTGCTGGCCGTACGTGGAGTGCATGACCTCGGGGTGGTGCTGCACGCCGTACAGCTTCTTCGCGTCGTTCTCGAAGGCAGCGACCGGCACGACGTCCGTGGACGCGGTGACGGTGAATCCCTCGGGCGCGGCCGAGCAGGCGTCGCCGTGCGACATCCACACGGGCTGCTCGGCCGGGGTGCCCTCGAAGAGGGTGGAGCCGGGACGGGAGACGGTCAGCGGCGTGCGACCGTACTCGCGGGCGCCGTTGTCGTCGACGGTGCCACCGAGGGTCGTGGCCATCAGCTGGAAGCCGTAGCACATGCCGAAGACGGGGACGCCGGCCTCGAAGATGGCGCGGTCCAGGCGCGGGGCGCCCTCCGCGTACACGGACGAGGGGCCGCCGGAGAGGATGATCGCCTTCGGGTTCTTGGCGAGCATCTCCTCGACCGGCATCGTGCTCGGCACGATCTCGCTGTAGACGCGGGCCTCGCGGACGCGGCGGGCGATGAGCTGGGCGTACTGCGCACCAAAGTCGACGACCAGAACGGTGTCAGGGGCGGCAGCGGGGGACGCTGATGGCACGGCGGCGGCCTTCCGGCGGTGGAACACGAGCAGGGGTCTGTTTTGTCGATTCTAACGGGCCCGCGAGGAGACTCTTCGTCTCATCCCACGGACGCGGTGGCCGGGGCCACCGGGCCGGGGCATACTGGTCCTGTGACCAAGCTCCGCATCGACTTCCTCTTTACCTATGGCAACCGGCCCGCCGGCTGCCATGGTCGAGCTGCTTGATCACCTGACAAGCGACCTACCGGGCGCCCCGGGCCGACAAGGCCCGGGGCGCTCTGTCGTATCCGGTCCTTGCCGCTCCGGGACACCCGTCCCCATACGACGAGGAGCCCCAAGATGACCACCACCGCGACCCCCAGCGAAAAGACCGGCGCCCAGACCTCCGAGGCCGCCGACGTGATCACCGGCGCCCGCGAGCGCATCGACTCGCTCGACGACCGGATCATCGGCCTGATCCAGGAACGGATGGCCGTCTCGGCCGTCATCCAGGAGGCGCGGATCACCTCGGGCGGCCGCCGCGTGAACCTGGCCCGCGAGCTGGAGATCCTCGGCCACTACAGGGACGCCCTCGGCAAGCCCGGCACCGGGCTCGCGATGACGCTCCTGGAGCTGTGCCGCGGCCGGGTCTGAGGCCTACGCGACGCACCCACGTTCGGATCCGCTCTCACCCGTACGGCGCGTGACCGGTGCGCGGCACCCTTCGTTGGTCCCGATGTCCGTGCCAGCCAGGGGCGGGCCCGCTCAATCCACGCGTGGCTCCGCTGGAGCGATGAGACGTAGGGATCCATGCCGTACGTCGTGGGACCTCGCTCCAGCGTTTGTGACCGGACGGCAGGGGACAGCAGCCCGGTCACCCAAGAGAACGGCCGGTCCCGGGGACGCCCGGGGCCGGTCGGCCTCCCCAGAACCCCTTCGCCCCTGTGGTCGAAACGGTAGGTCGAAACGGTTGCGCGCACGACAGACCCGCGAGCACGATGCGTAGGAACCCCCACACCCCACAAAGCCCCATGTCCCGGGCTGCACAAGTGAATTGCCGCAGGTCCGCCCCATCCGCGCGCCACCGCGCGCCGGGGTGGCGACCCCCGGCAGACCCGCACCAGCGGCGCAACCCCCCGGCGCCGCTCCCCCGGCACCGACGCCGCCCTGACGTCGGTGCTGAAGGCCAAGGGCCCCGTGGACGCGTCCGCGGGGCCCTTCGCTGTGCTCGCAAGCCGATCCGGACCGTGCGGATCAGACGGTCTTCTCCAGCTTCGCGAGCTGCGCGTCGACGATCACCTGCGGCACGTCGGTCTTGCTCGAGTCCAGCATGTTCATGGTGTAGAAGGCCACGACCGTCGAGCCGCTGCGCACCACGGTGAAGGTCATCGGGACCTTGTCGCCGTCGATGACGCCCTTCACGTCGTACGAGACCGCCTCGTCACCCGCGTCGGGCGCGGGCCGCTCCTTGACGCCGCTGTACTTGTAGTCGACGTGCTCGTACGCGGTGCAGTTCTTCGAGGCCGTGCGCAGGCCCTTCATGACCTCCGCGGCGTCGGCGCCGTCGTGCGCGAGCAGCGCGAGCGAGGTCACCTTGGGGTCGAGCTCGTCCGTCGCCATGAGCGTGCGCACGACCCGGTCCTTCGCCGTCGGCCGGGTCGAGAACATGAACATGTCGGCGAGCGGCTGGCACGCGGCCGGCTTCGCGGCGACGCTCTCTGTCGGCGGCAGGTCGCTCTTGCCCACCTTCTCGACCTTGTAGCCCTTGACGTCGCTCGTGGTGACGACGGCCTCCTCCAGCTCGGCCGCGGTGAGCGCCTTCGCACCCTCCTCGGCGGGCTTCGCCGGGGCCGAGGTCTTCTCCGAAGCGGCCGGCTTCTTGGCGTCGTCGGTGGTCTCGGAGGACCCCCCGCACGCCGTCGTCACACCCAGCGCCGCGACCACGGCGGCGGCCGCCACGGCACGCCTCACACCTGAGTTCACATTCCCACCTTCGGTATCCACGGCACGGCGCCACGCGTCGGGCCGCGCCGAGCCGTATCCAAGCCCGTCACCGCCCTGCTTTGCCAGCGCTTTGCGTAACGATCGAAAGTCACCACAAAGGTTGTACGCGCCCGTCAGTGACCCACCTCACATAAGAGTGGCGTTAGTTCAAGGGCAACCTTTTCGGCCAGTGGCCGGTCACATCTGCGGAACCAACGGCCACACCCGCGACCCCACAACGCGGAGGCCTCTCAGCTCGTACTGCGCCGCAGTACACCGGACTTTCCGAGGTCTTCATGAAGCTTCGCCGTGCCCTGGCCGCAGCGGCCGCGACGGCTGCCATAGCCCCGATCGCGCTCCTGTCGGCCCCGGCCGCGTTCGCGGACGGGGAGTCGCCCGCGACCCCCGCCGCGGTTTCCGACGAGACGAGCACCCCGGCCCCCGAGACCACCACGCCGGCCCCCGAGACCACGACTCCCTCGGAGACCGCGAGCACCACCCCGGCGGAGGGCACCAGCACCACGCCCGCCGCGGGCGACACCACTCCCGCCGCCGGCGAGTCCCAGGGCGTCAAGCCGACCGGCTCGACCACGCCGTCGCCGTCCGCGTCCGAGACGCCGAGCGACGACCCGTCCGAGCCGACCGGCATCTGCGAGGAGGACAACGAGGGCTACCAGTCCAAGCTGGCCGTCTCCATGAGCGGCCTGCCCGGCAAGATCGCGGTCGGCAGCGGCTGGCACTCCTTCACCCTCAACGTGAAGAACCCGACGAAGACCGACCTCGACGAGGCCATCTTCTACGCGGGTGTCGGCCCGAACGACGAGAACGCCGAGAACGCGTACAAGGCGAGCCAGGTCCACCTCCAGGCGAAGGTCGACGGCACCTGGGTCGACATCGACGACGGCGACGGCTACTCGTTCGGCTTCCTCGACCTGTCGGGCATCAAGGCCGGCAAGTCCGTCAACTACCAGCTTCGCCTGAACGTGAAGGCCAACGCCCCCATCGGCGCCGGCCTGACCATCGGCGGCGGCTTCTACAGCGACGACGAGCTGGAGTGCATCAGCGACAGCTCCGCCAGCTACCTCATCCAGATCGTGAAGCCGGGCACGGACACCGACGGGACCAAGCCGCAGGAAGGCGGCAAGGTTCCGATGCCGACCGAGAAGCCGAACGACAACAACACCCAGGAGGTGACCGGCAGCCTCGCTGAGACCGGTTCGTCCTCCATGGTCCCGACCATCGGCCTGATCGGCGGCGTCGCCGTCGTCGCCGGTGCCGGTGCCGTGTTCGCCGTGCGTCGCCGCAAGGCCGGCGCCACCGCGTAACACCCCGTGGACACACGAAAGGACCTGCGCTCGGAGGGGGGTGCAGGTCCTTTCGTGTGTCCGCCCCGGGAGGCGTGCCGGGCTACTTCTTCGGCGGGACCGCCGGCATCCCCAGGAACGGCAGCTTCAGCGCGCCGAACGCGTCCTCCGGGACCGCCGGGTTCTTCGGCACGACCGCGGACAGCCGCGCGTACGCCACGCCCTGCGCCGGACGCGGGTCCTCCTCGCCCTTGTTGGGCCAGTACGACATCGCGCGCTCGGCCTGCGCCGTGATGGTCAGGGACGGGTTCACGCCCAGGTTCGCCGTCACCGCGGCGCCGTCGACGACCGAGATGCCCGGGTGGCCGTATACGCGGTGGTACGGGTCGATGACGCCCGTCTCCGGGGAGTCGCCGATCGGGCAGCCGCCCAGGAAGTGCGCGGTCAGCGGGGTGCCCATCAGCTCGCCGATGTTCGAGCCGGCGAAGCCGTTGATCTCGGCGGCGATCGTGGACGCGGCGTCCACGGCGGCCTTGATCTGCTTGGGGTTGGGCGCGCCATGGCCCTGCTCGGCCGTGAGCAGGCCCTTGCCGACGCCGTCCGGCTTCAGATACGTCGTCAGCGAGTTGTCGAGGGACTGCATGACCAGACCGATGATGGTCCGCTCGGACCAGCGGTGGTTGGAGAGCGAACGCGCCAGCAGCGTCGGGTGCTTGGCCACGTTGGCGAGCCACCCGACCACACGGGACGAGCCCTGCGCGTACGGGACCTGGAGGATCGTCATGCCGCCCATCGCGTTCGAGCCCTTGCCGTAGCGGACCGGCTCGATGTGCGTGTTCTCGTCCGGGTGGATCGAGGACGTGATCGCGACGCCCTGAGTGAAGTCGACCTTGGGCTTGCCGTGACGCTTCTTGTATCGGCGGTTGTTGGTCTGGGCGCCGACGAGCGCCTCGGAGTTCGTGCGCGTCAGCTCGCCCAACCTGGCGGACAGATACGGGAGTTGGCCGCCCGCCTTCATGCGGTGCAACAGGGTCTGCGTGCCGTACGTGCCGGCCGCGACGATGACGCGCCGGGCCTTGAACGTACGGCCCGCGCCCTTCTTCCTGTCGTCCGTCGGGAGCGTCGCGACCGCGTAGCCGCCCTGCGAGTCGTCGGTGACGGAGACGACCGTCGTCATCGGGTGCACGATCGCGCCGGCCTTCTCGGCGAGGTACAGGTAGTTCTCGTTGAGGGTGTTCTTCGCGCCGTGGCGACAGCCCGTCATGCACTCGCCGCACTCGGTGCACGCCTTGCGGGCCGGGCCCGCGCCCCCGAAGTACGGGTCGTCGACCTGCGTGCCGGGCGCGGCCTTCGCCGAGCCGTCGGCATCCTTGCCGTCGCCGAAGAACACACCCACCGGCGCCATGTGGAACGTGTCGCCGATGCCCATGTCCTGGGCCGCCGCCTTGAGGTGGACGTCGGCCGGCGTCATGGTCGGGTTGAGCCGCACGCCCAGCATGCGCTGCGCCTGGTCGTAGTACGGCTTCAGCTCTGACTGCCAGTCGGTGATGTCCTTCCACTGCGGGTCCTCGAAGAAGGGCTTCGGGGGCACGTAGAGGGTGTTGGCGTAGTTCAGCGAGCCGCCGCCGACGCCCGCCCCGGCGAGGACCATCACGTTGCCGAGGAGGTGGATGCGCTGGATGCCGTACATGCCGAACTTGGGCGCCCACAGGTAGTTCTTGAGGTCCCAGGAGTTCTTGGGCAGCGTGCCGGGCTCGAAGCGGCGACCCGCTTCGAGCACGCCGACGCGGTAGCCCTTCTCGGTCAGGCGCAGGGCGGACACGGAGCCGCCGAAGCCGGAGCCGACGACGAGGACGTCGTAGTCGTACGCGGCGTCGTCGGCGCTCCCGGCTTCACTCCGGGCAGAGTTCTCCTGTGACACTGGCTCTCCTCGTTGAGAACGGGTGGTGCTCTAACGAAGACGGAAGGTCTTCATCGCCTTCAGGCTGCGGCTCATGAATGCGGCGTACTTCTCGTCGGTCATCCCGAACGACGGCGCCATCGGCATGATCCGCTGGTGTGCGACGGTCTGCGCCTCGGTGTACTTGAGGATGCCCTCGGAGCCGTGGCGGCGGCCGAGACCCGAGTCCTTCATGCCGCCCATCGGCGACTGAACGCTGCCGTACGCGGGCGCGTAGCCCTCGTTGATGTTCACCGTGCCGGTGCGCAGCCGGGAGGCGACGTCGTGGCCGCGCTTCGCGTCCTTTGTCCAGACCGAGGAATTCAGGCCGTACGGCGTCCCGTTGGCGAGGCCGATGACCTCGTCCTCGTCCGTGAAGCGATAGATGGAGACGACCGGGCCGAAGGTCTCCTCGTTGCAGACGGCCATCGGCGCCTCGACGCCGTCGAGGATGGTCGGCTCGAAGAAGTACGGGCCGATGTCGGGGCGCGCGACGCCACCGGCAACGAGCTTCGCGCCCTTGGCGACTGCCTCGTCGACGTGCCGCGTCACCGTCTCCAACTGCCGCTCGCCGACCAGGGATCCCATGTCCGCGCCGTATGCGAGGGACTTGCCCAGGCGCATCGCCCTGGTGCGTGTGGCGAACCGCTCGACGAACGCGTCCGCGATCGACTCGTGGACGTAGAGCCGCTCGATGGAGATGCAGAGCTGGCCCGCGGAGGAGAAGCAGGCGCGGACCGCGCCGGCCGCCGCCTTGTCGATGTCGGCGTCCTCGAGGACCAGCATCGCGTTCTTGCCGCCGAGTTCGAGCGAGACACCGACGAGGCGCGCGGCGGCGCCCTGGGCGACCTCGCGGCCCGTGCGGGTGGAGCCGGTGAACGAGACGTAGTCCGCGTGCTTGACCAACTCGGGCCCCACGACCGGGCCTTCACCGATGACGACCTGGAAGACCTCGGCGGGCAGCCCCGCCTCGATGAGCAGGTCGCGCGCCCACAGTGCCGTCAGGCAGGTCTCCGTGTCGGGCTTCATGACGACGGCGTTGCCGGACACGAACGCGGGAAGAGCGTCGCCGACCGACAGCTCGAACGGGTAGTTCCAGGGCGCGATCTGGCCCACGACACCGCGCGGCTGGCGCAGCTCGGTGACCTTGGTGAGGGTCGGAACGGCGCCCGTGTGCCGCTTCGGCTTCAGATAGGCGGGGGCCTTGCGGCCGTAGTGGCGGGCCGCGACGGCGACGGCCTGGACCTCTTCGTGCGCGTGCAGGCGCGCCTTGCCGGTCTCCAGCTGGATCAGGTCGAGGACCTCGGCCTGGCGGGCGAGCACCAGGTCGTGGAAGCGGAGCAGCACGGCGGCGCGCTGCCGCGCGGGCACCTTCGCCCAGACCGCCTGCGCGGCGCGGGCCCGCTCGAAGGCCTTCGTGACGTCCTCGGGCGTGGACTCGGGCAGGTCCGCCAGCTTCTCGCCGGTGAACGGCGTGTGGTTGGCGGTGCGGCCCGAGCCGGCCACACCCTTGGTGAGCTGGGCGACCAGCTCGGGCGTCACCACGTCGGCCGCGGTGCGCGCGCCCTGCGGGGCGGGGGCGACCGGGTTCGTGCCGGTCTTGTCCGTACGGTCCTTGGAGATGGCCTGCGAGTCCGTCATGGCGCGAGCGTAAGGGCCCGTCAACGTTTTGGGTACCCACGGGTAACGAGGTTTCACCAAGCACTCACACGCCGCCAGCGATCGCTGGCAACAAAGCCCCTGATCAGCGCGTTGTCAGGGCCTTCACCCATAGTTCGTCGATGTTCGCCGATGCCCGCCGATCAGACTTTGTCGATGGCGAGGTTGGCGATCGCCGCCTTCGCCACCTCGCGCCCGCGCTCGGTGAAGTCGCCCTTGCCCGGGTAGTCGATCCACAGCTGGTACATGTCGCCCGACCGGGTCTTGTAGTAGAAGACCTTCGCCTCGCGCGGCTTGGGCGCGTCGGAATCGCTGTCATCCAGGTAGGTGATGGTGTTCTCGGCGGACTCACGGTCGTTGTACGTGGTCTTGGCGGTCCGGCTGTGCGGAACGGGCTTGTCCGCCATCTTCGGGTTGTCACCCTTGTTGATCTCGTCGGACTCCTTGTAGGCCTGCGCGGACGCGGAGCTCGCGATCCCGTTCGCGCTGTCCTCGGACTTCTTCCTGAGCGAGAGAGTGATGGAGACCGCGTAGCTCGGATCCCGGTAGGAGACCCAGTGATCGGTCTTGATGATGCTGTTGTCCGCCACGAATCTGACGTACTCCGGCGGCGCCGCGAACGTCGCCGCGACCGTCTTCTCCTGATGGTCCTGCCACCCGTCCGGCAGCGGCCCCGCGAACGGGTTCGCGATCACCAGGTACGCCACCACCGCCGCCGCGACGACCGCCGCGCCGACGCCGAGCAGCGCCTTGCGGCTGAGGCTGACGCCCTTGCCGCCGGGGCCCGCGACCTGGACGACCTGGGTGGGCGGCTGCTCCGGCGGATTGGCCGCGCGCTCCAGGAGGTCCCGCACGCGCGCCGCGTTCGGGCGCCGGGCCGGGTCCTTGGCGAGCAGGCCGTTGATGGCCTCGGCGAGCGGGCCCTGGGCCGCGGCGGGCGCCGCCGGGGTCGCGTTGATCACGGACTGGAGCGTCGCCGGCGTGTTGCTGCGGCGGAACGGCGAGACGCCCTCCGTCGCCGCGTACAGCACGACGCCGAGGGACCACAGATCGGAGGCGGGGCCCGGGCGCTGCCCTAGGACGCGCTCCGGGGCGATGAACTCGGGCGAACCGACGAAGCCGCCGGTGTCCGTCAGATTGGTCTCGCCCTCGATCTGGGCGATGCCGAAGTCGGTGAGGACCACACGGTCGTGGCGGCCCAGCATCACGTTGTCGGGCTTCACATCGCGGTGCAGGACGCCCGCGGCGTGCGCGGCCTCAAGGGCGCCGAGCACTTCGAGGCCGATCCGGGCAGCCTCGCGGGCGCCGAGCGTGCCCTCCTGGAGCGCGGCGCCGAGCGTGCGCCCCTGCACGAACTCCATGACGATCCACGGCTGTCCGTCCTCGACGGCGACATCGTGGACGTTGACCACGGCCGGATGGTCGAGCCGGGCCGCCGCACGCGCCTCTCGCCGCATCCGCTCGAAGACGGTGGTCCGCTCACGCTCCGGCAGATGGTCGGGGACGCGCGGCTCCTTGACCGCCACCTCACGGTCCACCGTCTCGTCCTTGGCCCGCCACACGGTGCCCATGCCGCCGTGCCCGAGCTTGCTCAGGAGCCGGTAGCGCCCGCCGATGAGGCGCCCCGCGCCCGGCTCGGGCTCCGCACTCTGCCGCGGCGGCACGACCTGGGTGGGCGGCGGCCGGTGCGGGGACTGCGGCTGGGGATACGCGGTGGGGGGCTGCTGCGGCGCCGGGGGCTCCTGCGCGTACGGGTTCCCCTGCCGGGGCGTGTGCGGCTGCTGCGGCGGCTGGAGTCCGAAGCTCGTCGGATCGTTCGGGCCGTAGGCGGGTCCCCCGTTGTCACTCATGCCCCCATGCCTACCGTGCGGGACGCCTCCGGATCCACTCCGGTCACGCAGTTGTGACCGCCCCGATGCCTCAGCCGCCCCCGGAGGGCACGAAGGTGGCGACCGCCGTGTCGAAGTACCGCTTGGCCTCCGTGATCCGCCCGACCGGCGCCGACACCCACACGTCGTACATCCGGCCACCCTGCTCCCAGCACAGGTCGTACGTGTGCCTCGCGCCCTCCGCCGTGCTGAAGCCGTTCCACGTGAACCGCCAGAGCGCGGCGGGCCGGCCCCCGTGGGTGGTGTCGGTGACGGAACCGTCCCGGTAGCCCGGGTTGTTGGCGGGCCCCTTCGCGTCGGAGCGCCGCTGCACCGCGCCGGGCCCGCCCGGGTCGGGGGCGGCCGCCTTGATGCCGATCCTGAACGTGTCGCCCGGCGACATGTAGAAGATCCGGGGTCCGTCGGGCTTGCGGCTGAAGTCGTCCGGCACGGCCAGGGAGAACCCCTCCGGGTCGACGGCCGTGCGGTAACCGGCGGGGGACGCGGGACGCGTCCCGGTCTGCTGCTCCGTGACCGTGACCGTCGGGCGGGGCTCCGGGGCCGAATCCGAGGGGGACGCCGCGTCGCCCGTGGGGCCTGGCGCGGACGCCGTGGGGCGGTGGGTGCCGCCGCCGTCGCCGCCGTTCACGAGGAGCGCGGCCGCGGAGACGCCGGCCCCGGCCATCGCGGCGACGAGCGCGGCGGCCGCGAGAACGGCGCGGGGGGAACGCTTCTGCGGGGGAGTCGGAGCGTGCGCCGTGGGGGTGTTCCGGGCAGTGGGCGTGTAGCCGGCCACGGGGCGCGGCGTCGTGCCCGTGGCGACGTACGCGCGAAGGAGCCGGTCGGCCTCGTCCAGGCCGAGCCTGAGCGCCGGATCGCGCTCAAGCAGTCCCCGTACGACGGGCAGCAGCGGCTCGGCCTCGGCGGGCGGATTGATCTCGCCGACGACCACGGCGTGCATGATCCCGCCCAACGAGTCGCGCCGGAACGGTGATTCGCCTGTCAGGGCGGCGCACAGCATCGCGCCGAGCGACCACAGGTCCGACTCGGGCCCGGTCCGCTCCCCCGCCATCCGCTCGGGCGCCGTGTACTCGGGCGAGCCGACGAAGGAACCCGTCTCGGTGAGCGTCGTCGCGCCGCTGACCTGCGCGATCCCGAAGTCCGTGAGCACGACGCGCTCGCTGCCCGCCTCGACGAGCACGTTCGCCGGCTTCAGATCGCGGTGCAGGACCCCCGCCGCGTGCGCGACCCGCAGCGCGCCGAGCAGCGCGATCCCGATCCGGGCCGCCTCCCGCGCGTCGACGGGGCCGGTCCGCGAGAGCCGCTCGGCGAGCGAGCCTCCTTCGATCAACTCCATGACGATGTAAGGGCGTTCGCCGTGCTCCACGACGTCGTGGACGACGATGACGTTCGGGTGTCGGAGCTGGGCGACCGCGCGGGCCTCGCGCAGGGTGCGGTCCTTCTGGCGGCGGGCCTCGTCGGCGGAGAGCGTCTCGTCGAGCACGAGCTCCTTGACGGCGACGCGCCGCCCGAGGAGCTGGTCGGAGGCGCGCCACACGACGCCCATTCCGCCCCGGCCGATGCGCGCCTCGAGCCGGTAACGCCCGGCGATCACACGGACGTTGTCCTCCCCCTCGGTCCCCATGCGTTCCATCATGCCGCACGGAACGGGCCTCGGAGGGGCTCGCTCCGGGCCGTCAAGGGATCAACGAAACCGCAGGCCGCCGCCCGCACACCAGGGATGCCTACGGCGTCCAGCTCCGCAGGATCGCGTCGAACTGCTGCCGCGCCTCGTCCCAGTCGGCCGACGGCACGGACAGATAGATGGCGTACTCGGTGCCGTCGTTCTCAACGTACGTCTGCTCGATGGCGTGCCGTGGGCCCGACGTCGTGTCCTTGTTGCCCGCGGTCCAGGTGAACTCCCACAGGGATCCCGACCGGTCGCGGTAGGTGTTGGGCTGCAGGTTGACCTGCTGGTAGTCGGGCAGCCCGGGCGGCTTCGTGACCTGCCGTTCCAGGTCCAGCTGGTGGTGGTACGAGTCGGGCCAGTCGGGAGACTTGTCGACCGCGATCCGCACGAAGTGGGCCCCGCCGTCCGGCGTGTAGTCGATCTGAGAGCCGTCCGCCTGCCGCTTCCAGCCCTTCGGCAGCTTGAGGCTGAACCCCTCGACGTCGTGGATCTCGACCCAGTTGTCCGGGATGCTCCCGGCCTTGTGCTGACCGCTGCCGGAACCCGACGAGGCACTCGCGGCCTTGTCCTTGCCGGAGTTCGTGTTCGTCGAGGTCCGGTGACTCAGGTAGTGGTTCGCGGCGAACACTCCGCCGCCGCCGACGAGCGCCGCCGCCAGCGCCACGGCGACGACCCGTGGCCACTTGCGGCGACCGGCCGCGGGGACCGCCGGCATGGCGGCGTGATGCACGCCTATCGCAGTCGAATTCTCCGGGGGCGTCGGCGGCGCCGCGACATGCACCTGCGTGGGCACGTAGGCCTGCGCCGCGCTGGACCGACGCCCCTCCGCCGCCTCGGCGAGCATCACCTCGGCCTCGTCGGCGGACGGACGCGCGGCCGGGTCCTTGCGCAGCAGCGCCTGAATGACGGGCGCGAGGGCGTCCGCGTGCATGAGTTCGCCCGGCTCGTCCTCGACGACGGCCTGCATCGTGCTGATCGGCGACGTGCGCCGGAACGGGGACTTCCCCTCCACGGCCGTGAACAGTGTGGCGCCCAGCGCCCACAGGTCGGACGCGGGTCCTGGCGCCGCGCCGCTGACCCGCTCGGGCGCCAGATAGTCGACCGAGCCGACTATCTCGCCGGTCCGCGTGATCGTCGAGTCACCCTCGACCTGCGCGATGCCGAAGTCCGTGAGCAGCACGCGTCCGTCGCGGGCGAGCAGGACATTGCCCGGCTTGACGTCGCGGTGCAGCACGCCGGCCGCGTGCGCGGCGCGCAGCGCCCGCAGCGTCCACAGGCCGATGCGGGCGGCCTCGCCCGGCAGGATGCGGCCCGACTCCTTCACGGCGTCCGCGAGCGAGGGACCGTCGACGAGTTCCATCACGATCCACGGCCGGTCGTCGTGCTCCAGCACGTCGTGGACGGTGACGACCGCCGGGTGGTTGATCCGCGCGGCGGCCCGCGCCTCCGTCTGTGTCCGCGCGAGCAGTACGGCGCGATCGGCCTCCTGCACGTACTGGGCCGCCGTCAGTTCCTTTACGGCCACGGCACGGTGCAGCACTTCGTCGTGCGCGCGCCACACCCGGCCCATGCCGCCGCGCCCGATCGAGTCACCGAGTCGATAGCGGCCCGCGAGGAGCAGGCCCTGCATCTGATTCACGTTCCCCCGCAGGCGCATTGGTCGTGCCACGGCCGCTCATGGCCTTGACAGAGCCACATTAGGGAGCGGCCCAGGCACAGGGAACCGGCGGGGGTGCACGGAGACCGCACTGTGACGCTTGTCGCCTGCCGGGACGAAGGCCGAACTGGGGCTGAACGGGGGCAGACTGGGGGTCGGCGGGGACATTTCAGACGGGGGGTCAGCGGGGGCATTCAGCGCGGCAGCGCCGTCAGCCCGTGCTCTGATACGTCGCCGAGGCCTGCTCGTACAGGCGCGTCACCTCGTCGCGCTCGGCCTCGGGGCCCCGCAGCTGCACCACGTGGTAGCGGCCGCCCACGATCATCGCGAGGTTGCGTACGTATGTCTCGCGGCCCGCCGAGTTCTGCCAGGTGAACTGACCCTCGGCCATGGCCCGCCCGCCCACGTCGATCCGGCGCATCCCGCTGGATGTCGCCCACGTCGAGTCGCGGAACGGCTGCAACTCGCGTTCCTTCTCCCGCTGGTACGTCATCGGGTCACTGCCGTACGCGGACGTGCTGTCGCGGCCCGGGACGACGACGAGCTCGAAGTCGCCGTGCGTGTAGAGGACCTGCCCCTGTCCGTTCCTGCCCTGCCGGTTCCAGCCCTTGGCGACGGCGACGCGGAACCCTTCGGGGTCCTTGCGCAGGGTGAAGCCCTGCGCGACCTCTGGTTCGGACGAGTCGGTCTGCGGATCTGTGGCGGACGGGGTCGACGAGCTCTTGCCGCCGTCCTTCCCCTGACCCTCCGCTGATTCGCCCGCCGAAGGCGCCGGCGTGGACCTGCCGCCCTCGGGCGCGGGCCGGCCTCCGCCGGTGGCGCCCGCGTGATCCTTCGCGCCGTCGCCCGGCGTGCCGCCGCTCGGCTCGGCCTTCGGCATGAAGACCACCGCGTACGCGACCGCGGCGGCCAGGCCGAGCAGCACGAGAACGAGCAGGGTGCGGCCGAGCGAACGGGGCTTCCTGGGCTGCCGATCCGACTGGGTGCGACGCTCCGGCGATCCCCGCTCCGGCCGCGTGCGGCGCTCCGCCTGCATGCGGCGCTCGGCCTGCTGCGGATGCGCCTTGGCCCGCTTGTGCCGCGCGTGCCCGGCCCCGGTCCCGGCCTGGGCGGCGAAACGTCGGCGGCGCCTGCGCACGAGCTCGCCCCGGCGCCGTACGACCGGCAGTCGTGTGGCGTCGAAGGGGGGCGCGGCCACGAGGTTCGTGCCCGCCTCCGGCTCCGGCGCGGACCGCACCAGCGACCTGAGCCACCCCCGAAGCTCCTCGAAGTCGAGCCGCTCCGTGGGGTCCTGACGCAGCAACGACTCGACGACGGGCCGCAGGGGCCCGCACTCCTCGGCGAACGCGGGCGGCTCGGCGCACACCATCTGCACCAGCTCACCGGTGTTCTCCTCCGGGTACGGGGCATGCCCCTGGACCGCGCGGAACAGGAGGGCGCCGAGGGCCCACAGGTCGGTGGCCGGGCCGATCGGGGCGGCCAGCTGCCAGTTCTCGTGGACGGGCCCCGCCTGCTCGGGCGCCCAGCGCTCGGTGACGGGCCCGACGACGGTCATCCTCGCCTGCCGCGCGCGGTCGGCGGCGAGAGCGGTGGTGGGCCCGCGACCGGCCGCCGGGGCCGCCTGCTGCTGCGCGGGGATGAGCTGGTCCCAACGCGTGGCTCCGGGCGCTCCGGGCGCAGGGTCGGAACTCTCAGGGGTGGGAGCGCTCGGCTCGGGCTGCTCCATGCCGGGCCGCGGGGTGGCCCCGTGCCAGGGGCGCTCGGCGGAGCCGCGTACGCCGTAGGGGTCGTCGATCCGGCCGGGCTCCGCGCCGCCGCCATGCGCACCGGCGCCGGACTCGCCTCCGTGCTCCGCACCCGGTCCGCGCCGCGGCGGCCCCGGCGTCCCGTCCGTGTCCACACCCCCGCGCGCGGCCGCCCGCGCACCCGCCCGGTACGCGGCTATCGCTCCCGCGCGCGCGGCCCGCGGGTCACTCCCGGCCTCAAGAGCGGCGGGCCGGGACTGCGCGGGAGCGAAAGCAGCGGGATGCGTGTGCGGGGGCACGGGCGCCGAAGGCCGCGGCTCCTGGGGTGCCGGAGGCGCCGCGGCAGCGGGAGGCGCCGGGGTCGGGTCGTAGCCGCACAGCGCCTCCTCCGCCGCACCGGCGGCGAGTCCGGTCAGCACGATCCGGCCGTCGTCGCAGACGAGGACCGTGCGGGCGGTGATGTTCCGGTGGACCCAGCCGTGGGCGTGCAGCGCGCGCAGTGCGGTGAGGACGTCGGACGCGACCTCGGCCGCCCGGTACGGGGACAGCGGTTCCTCGGCGAGCAGCGCGGCGAGCGGCCGTGCGGAGACGACCTCGCTGACGATCCACAGCGAACCGCCCTCGGCGAACACGTCGAAGACCTGGTCGAGCCTTGGGTGGTCGGGTATCTGGGCGGCGGCCTGCGCGGCCTCGATGGCGCGGCGCACCGCGGGATCCGCCGACCTCCGCGTGGTCCGCGCCGCGTCACCCCGCTCGCGCCGGCCACGCGACTCACGCGGTACGAACCCGTCCGGGAGTCCTTCGGCGTCGAGCACCTCGGCCTCGACGACTTCGGGTAACGGCACCTGCCTGACCAGGACTTCCTGGCCGCTGTAGGTGTCGAACGCCCGCGTCTGGGCGAACTCGTACGCGTCGGCCGGCGACAGCGGCAGGCGGTAGCGGTCGGCGAGCACTCGCCCGGCATACTCCTCCACGACGCGTCCCCCTGTCCGCCCGGTGGTCAATTCCGTTCGCTTTGCGCCCTGTTGTGCACAGTGATGCGTCCCGATACGGCTGCGCACGGTCCGCAAGCACTCACGATACGTGCCGGACTGCCTTCAGGCTCAGGACTTCGGCTTGAACGTCTTGGTGAACGTCTGCCAGGCGGCCTTGCGCTGCGCACCGTCCCAGTCGGCGGCCTTGGCCGTGTACATCAGGCCGTACCCGAGACCGCTGTTGACCACGAACCCGCGGTCTGTCGAGCGGTACTTGGTGCCCCCGTCGACGTACGTGAACTCCCAGTCGGCCGTGTTCCAGCCGCGGTATTCGACCGCCGCTATGCGTATCCGGTCGTACTGGGAGCGGACCATGTACCGCTCCTGGTTGCGCCAGTCCTGGACCGGGTTCGACTTGGGCGTCGCCGTCCAGCCGACGAGCAGCTTCTGCCCGTCGGGACCCGTGAAGCGAGCCCCCGCCGCGCTCGTCGAGATGTACTTCCAGCCCTTCGGGAGGCCGATGGAGAAGCCCTGGTCGTGCTTGTACGTCGAGGCTGCGCCACTGCCGCCCGGGACCCCGCTGCCGCCGCTGGTGCTGCCGGGCGACGCACCCTGGCCGGCGTCGCTGTCCTTGTCACCGCCCTTGTCGGTGTCCGAGCCGGAGCCCTGGCCCTTGTCGGAGCCCTTGTCGGAGCCCTTGCCGCCGCCCTGAGCCGCGCCGTTGCCGGACCCGCTGCCCTTGTCCTTGCTACCGCTGCCGCTGCCTCCTCCGCCGCCTCCGGTTGCTCCCGCGGAGGCGGACTTGTCGCCGCCCTTGGCGGAGCTGCCGTCGTCGCCACCGCTGAACGCGATGCCGATGACGGTGCCGATCACGGCGAGCGCGACGAGCACCGCGACGATCACGAGGGTGCGCCGCGGGACCACGTCCGTGAGCGAGGCCCTGGTCGCCGGCGTACGCGGCGGCCCGGCGGGCTGCGCCGGAACACCCGAACCGCCCTGCCCGACTGCGGGATGCGCGGAGGCATCCGTACTGCCGGACTCGGCCCCGCCACTCTTGCCGGCCACACCGGCCGCCGTCGCAGCGGTGGCCGCAGCAGCGGCTTTCCGCACCGACCGCAGCGCACCGCGCAGCTTCTCGGCGGCTTCTTCGCCCCTCTTGCCCGCGCCGGTGCCGTCACCGGCGTCAGCGGGACTCACGGAAGCAGCTGAGGACCCGGACACCGCAGCAGCCACCGCCGCCGAACTTCCCTTACCGAAGCGCACCTTGGATGTCTTGGGCACCTTGGGCGTCTGCTCGGGAATAGGCGGCAGGGGCACGACCTTGGTCGCGTCGACCGGCTCGGGTTCCTCGTCCTTGGGCTCGGGAGCGTGCAGGACGTCGTTGAGGAGGGCCCGCGTCCCGGCGTCGTCGAGCCGCTGCTCCGGGTCCTTGGCGAGCAGCCCGTAGATGACCTTCTCCAGCGGCCCCGCGTTCTTGGGCGGGTCGACCGGCTCGGTCATGACGGCCGTCAGGGTCGCGATGGCGGACCCCTTGTCGTACGGAGGAACTCCCTCCACCGACGCGTACAGCAGTCCGCCGAGCGACCACAGGTCGGCGGCAGGGCCGGGCTTGTGCCCGCGCGCCCGCTCCGGCGAGATGTACGAGGGCGCGCCGACGAGCATGCCGGTGGACGTGATCGAGGGGTCGCCCTCGACCTGGGCGATGCCGAAGTCCGTGAGGACGACGCGCCCGTCCTCGGCGATCAGCACGTTCGACGGCTTCACGTCGCGGTGCAGGATGCCCTCGCGGTGCGCCGCGCGCAGCACGTCGAGGATCGCGAGCCCGACCTCGGCGGCGCGTCGCGGCTCCAGCAGGCCGTCCTCGCGGATCTGCTCCGCGAGGGACTTGCCCTCGACGAGTTCCATCACGATCCACGGCCGGTCGTCCTCGTCGACCACGTCGTAGACAGTCACCGCGCTGTTGTTCCGGATCCGCGCGATCGCCTTCGCCTCACGCAACGTTCGCGTGATCAGGCGCCGCTTCTCCTCGTCGTCGATGCTCGACGGGAACCGCAGTTCCTTGACGGCGACCGTCCGGCCGAGTGTCTCGTCCTTCGCGCGCCACACGGTGCCCATGCCGCCGCGGCCGAGGACTTCTCCCAGCCGGTAGCGCCCGGCGAGGAGACGTGCACTCTTGTCCTGACGAGCTGTGCCCGCCTGCTCCGCCTCCGACATGCGTCCCCTCTGCAACCCGCCCTGACAGAGCCTTCATTGTCCCCTACCCGGGGACCACTCCACGCCCAGGGTCGGCCGTCCCGCATGATGGACCGCATACACGGAGGGACCGTCATGCCCGTACTTCGGACACTGCTGGCGATACCCCTGGCAGCGAGCCTCTTCTGTATGTTTCCGGGCAGTTCCACGACGCTCGCGGCCCCGGCCACGGACGCCACTCTTCCGCTGCTGGTCACAGAGGGCAAGGCCCCCGCCGCGGCGCTGCTCGCCCGCGAGGGCATGACGACGCGCTTCGTACGCACCGGCGCCACGATCCGCCGCACCGACCACTTCCGGGCCGGGAGCATCACGAAGTCGTTCATCGCGACGGTCGTGCTGCAACTCGCCGCCGAACACCGCCTGGGCCTCTCGGACACGGTGGACGACCACCTCCCCGGTCTGCTGCGTGACCACTCCGTCTCCCTCCACTCGCTTCTCACCCACACCAGTGGCCTGCCCGACTTCACGGCGCGCACGCACGGCACGATCCCGGTATCCCCCGAAACGGCCGTACAACTGGCCGAGGCCGGCCCGCCGAGCCCTCGCAACCACTGGTCGTACTCGAACACCAACTACGTCGTGCTGGGCATGGTGATCGGCCAGGTCACGGGCCACTCGTACGCGACCGAGGCCCGCCACCGCATCATCGAGCCGCTCCACCTCGCCGGCACGTCGTTCCCCGGTACCCGCACCACACTGCCCACGCCACACGGCCGCGCGTACGACGCGACAGGCGACGACGTAACCGCTCTGAACCCCCGCGTGGCCGGCGCCGCAGGCGAACTGGTCTCCACCCTCACCGACCTGAACCGCTTCTACACGGCCCTCCTGAAGGGCCGCCTCCTTCCCCCGAGCCAACTCCGCACGATGCTCAACACCCGCACCACACAAGGCCGCTACGGCATGGGCCTCTACCCCACGGAACTCCCCTGCGGAACGACGATATGGGGCCACAACGGCCGAATAGAGGGCAGCTATGTCCGCACAGCGGCAACAAGAACGGCGTCAAGAGTCATCACGTTCCGCACCAACACGGACACCGCGAAGAACACCCCCGAACTGGAACGCCGCCTCCTGACTGCAGAGTTCTGCCCACCCACACCCACCAGCGGGTCGGACGATTGACGCCGAGCGCACCACTCATCGCGCCCGGCGCCTGAGGACGAGCGCACCCTTTCAGCCCGTCCGGCGTCTGAGGACGAGCCCGCAGGGCGAAAGGGGGGCCTGGCGGCACAGCCCCCGGCGCAACCCCGGTGCACCCCATCACAGCGGCACAATATCCGGCGCCCCCAGTCGCGCCGCATCGGCCGAGAGGTCATCGGGCTGACGCTGAGACTCCCGCTCGGCCTGCACCCGCTTCTCGTAGTGCTCCACCTCCCGCTCGATCTGGCCCTTGTCCCAGCCGAGCACCGGAGCCATCAGCTCGGCCGCCTCACGCGCACACCGCGTCCCCCGGTCGAACGTCTCGATCGAGATCCGCGTGCGCCGCGTCAGCACATCGTCGAGATGCCGCGCCCCCTCGTGCGAGGCGGCGTACACGACCTCGGCCCGCAGATAGTCGTCGGCGCCGGTGAGGGGCGCGCCGAGCCCGGGGTCGGCGGCCACCAGGTCGAGCACCTCCTCCGCCAACGACCCGTACCGGTTGAGCAGATGCTCCACCCGCACCACATGGAGCCCGGTCCGCGCGGCGATCCTCGCCCGCGCGTTCCACAGCGCGTGGTAGCCCTCGGCCCCGATCAGCGGGATGTCCTCGGTGACGCAGTCGGCGACGCGCTGGTCGAGCCCGTGCACCGCCTCGTCGACGGCGTCCTTGGCCATGACCCGGTACGTCGTGTACTTGCCGCCCGCCACGACGACGAGCCCCGGCACGGGGTGCGCCACCGTGTGCTCGCGCGAGAGCTTGCTGGTGGCGTCGGACTCGCCGGCGAGCAGGGGCCGCAGGCCCGCGTAGACCCCCTGGACGTCGTCGCGCGTGAGGGGCACCGCGAGCACCGAGTTCACATGCTCGAGCAGATAGTCGATGTCGGCGCTGGAGGCCGCGGGGTGCGCCTTGTCGAGGTCCCATTCCGTGTCCGTGGTGCCCACGATCCAGTGGCGCCCCCACGGGATCACGAACAGGACGCTCTTCTCGGTGCGCAGGATGAGCCCGGTCGTCGAGTTGATCCGGTCCTTGGGCACGACGAGGTGGATGCCCTTGGACGCGCGCACGTGGAACTGGCCCCGCTCGCCCACCATCGCCTGGGTGTCGTCCGTCCACACGCCTGTCGCGTTCACGACCTGGCGGGCGCGGATCTCGTACTCCCCGCCGCCCTCCACGTCCTCGACGCGGGCGCCGACGACGCGCTCGCCCTCCCGCAGAAACCCTGTCACACGCGCCCTGTTGGCGACTTTCGCCCCGTACATCGCGGCCGTCCGCACCAGCGTCGCCACATACCGCGCGTCGTCCATCTGCGCGTCGTAGTACTGCAGGGCGCCGACGAGCGCGTCCTTCTTGAGCGCGGGCGCGACCCGAAGCGCGCGACTTCGGCTCAGATGACGGTGCATGGGCAGCCCGCGCCCATGCCCGCGCGCCATCGACATCGCGTCGTACAGGGCGACGCCCGAGCCCGCGTACAGCCGCTCCCAGCCCTTGTGCTGGAGGGGATACAGGAACGGGACGGGCTTCACGAGGTGCGGGGCGAGCCGCTCCAGGAGCAGCCCGCGCTCCTTCAGCGCCTCGCGCACGAGTGCGAAGTCGAGCATCTCGAGATACCGGAGCCCGCCGTGGATCAGCTTGCTCGACCGGCTCGATGTGCCGGAGGCCCAGTCCCGCGCCTCGACCAGGCCGGTGGACAGACCGCGGGTGGCGGCGTCGAGCGCGGTGCCCGCGCCGACCACCCCCGCGCCCACGACCAGGATGTCCAGCTCCCGCTCGGCCATTCCCGCGAGCGCCTCGGCACGCTCCGCCGGTCCCAGTGTCGCTGTCCTCACTGCTACCTCCCGCTGTCGGTCAGTCGGCGTCGGTCCAGTCGGTCCCACCGGTGTCACCTGTGTGATGCGCCCCGGCTCTCATCACCCATGCACCGATTCTGACCTCCGTGCCCGACTTCAGCCACCACTCACCCGCAGCCTGTGGACAACACTCCCGGATTCCCGGCCAGGCAATACCGCATAACGGTCATATTTACTCCTAGTCTGACATTGCGCTCGCCCATCTTGTCCACAGGGCTTGCGCTCTCCTCCCGCTCCGCTATTGGGAAGGACGGCCCACCGCCATGCCCGCAGATCTCGCCGTCATCGGACTCGGTCACCTCGGCCTGCCTCTCGCCCAGGCCGCCGTCGCCACCGGCATCGCGACCATCGGCTACGACCCCGTACGCGCCACCGACCTCGCGGCCGGCCGGCTCCCCGGCGACGGCGCCGAGGGAACCCTGACCGCTGCCGACATCCGCCGGATGCTCTCGGGGGGCTTCCGGCCGACCGGCGACCCCGTCGAACTCGGCCGCGTCCGCACCGCCGTCATCTGCGCCCCCGCGCCACTCGGCGCGGACCGCTCCCTCGACCTCATGCAGCTCACCGACGCCACGCGCGCCCTGGCCACCCGACTGCGCCCCCACACCACGGTGATCATCGAGACCCCGGTCGCCCCCGGCACCACCGAAGGCGTCCTACGCCCCCTCCTGGAGGACGGCTCGGGGCTGCGGGCCGGCCGCGACTTCCACCTCGCCTACTCCCCCGGCCGCCTCGACCCCGGCAGCCGCACGCACGCGTACGCCACGACCCCCAAGGTCATCGGCGGGCTCACCCCCGCCTGTACCGAGTCCGCCGCCGCCTTCTACGGCCGCCTGTCCGACAAGGTGGTTCGCGCGCGTGGACCACGCGAGGCCGAGACCGTCCAGCTCCTGGAGACCAACTACCGCCACGTCAACATCGCTCTGGTCAACGAGATGGCCGTCCTCTGCCACGACCTGGGCGTCGACCTGTGGGACGTCATCCGCTGCGCCGAGACCAAGCCGTTCGGCTTCCAGGCGTTCCGTCCCGGCCCCGGCGTCGGCGGCCACGGAGTCCCCCAGGACCTCTCACGCCCGCCCCTCCCGGTCCGCCCCCTGCGCATGGTGGAACTGGCCCAGCAGGTCAACCACCACATGCCCCAGTACGTGATCCAGCGCGCCGCCACCCTCCTCAACGAACACGGCAAGTCGGCCCGCGGCGCCCGCGTCCTGCTCCTCGGCATCACGTACAAGCCCGACGTCGCCGACCTGGAGGGCACCCCCGCCCAGGAGATCGCCACCCGGCTGATGCAGCTGGGCGCGGCGGTCAGCTACCACGACCCGCACATCCCGTCGTGGAACGTCCTCGGCCACCCGGTCCCCCGCGCGGACTCCCTCTACGAGGCCGCCGCGGACGCCGACCTGACGATCCTGCTCCAGCAGCACCGCACGTACGACCTCCAGGGCCTGTCCGTGAAGGCCCAGCTCCTCCTGGACACCAGGGGCGCCACCCCGACAGGCGCGGCCCACCGCCTGTAAAGCACCTCTCCGTAGACCTGTGATGGCCCTCTACGCGGAAGGGGCCCGCACCGAAACGGTGCGGGCCCCTTCCACGTAGAGCTGCGTAGTACTGCGTCAGCGGCGGTGCTGCGAGTCCGCCACCGTGACCTCGACCCGCTGGAACTCCTTGAGCTCGCTGTAGCCGGTCGTCGCCATGGCGCGCTTGAGGGCGCCGAAGAAGTTCATCGAACCGTCCGGGGTGTGCGAAGGCCCGGTGAGGACCTCCTCCGTCGTACCGACGGTCCCGAGGTCGACCTTCTTGCCGCGCGGTACGTCCTCGTGGACGGCCTCCATGCCCCAGTGGTGGCCGCGGCCGGGCGCGTCCGTGGCGCGCGCCAGCGGGGAACCCATCATCACGGCGTCGGCGCCGCAGGCGATGGCCTTCGGCAGGTCGCCGGACCAGCCCACGCCACCGTCGGCGATCACGTGCACGTACCGGCCGCCGGACTCGTCCATGTAGTCGCGGCGGGCGGCGGCCACATCGGCCACGGCGGTCGCCATCGGCACCTGGATGCCCAGCACGTTGCGCGTGGTGTGCGCGGCGCCGCCACCGAAGCCGACGAGCACACCGGCCGCGCCGGTGCGCATCAGGTGCAGCGCGGCGGTGTACGTGGCACAGCCGCCCACGATGACCGGCACGTCCAGCTCGTAGATGAACTGCTTCAGGTTCAGCGGCTCGGCGGCACCGGAGACGTGCTCGGCGGACACAGTGGTCCCCCGGATCACGAAGATGTCGACGCCCGCGTCCACGACGGCCTTGGAGAACTGGGCGGTGCGCTGCGGCGACAACGCGGCGGCGGTGACGACACCGGAGTCGCGCACCTCCTTGATGCGCTGCCCGATCAGCTCCTCCTTGATGGGAGCCTCGTAGATCTCCTGGAGGCGGCGCGTGGCGCTCTGCGTGTCCAGCTCGCCGATCTCGTCGAGCAGCGGCTGCGGGTCCTCGTAGCGGGTCCACAGGCCCTCGAGGTTCAGCACGCCGAGGCCACCGAGCTCCCCGATCCGGATGGCGGTGGCCGGCGAGACGACCGAGTCCATGGGAGCCGCCAGGAACGGCAGCTCAAAACGGTAGGCATCGATCTGCCAGGCGATCGAGACCTCCTTCGGGTCGCGCGTACGACGGCTCGGTACGACGGCGATGTCGTCGAAGGCGTACGCCCGGCGGCCGCGCTTGCCGCGCCCGATCTCGATCTCAGTCACGTGTGTGGCCTTTCCCTCTGCGTTTCAGCGCCTTCCAGTATCCCCGACATACGCGCCAGGGGCGGCCCCGGGAACCCCGGGGCCGCCCCTGGCCCTGTCTTCGACTGTCTGCGGCTACTTGCTACGGCTGTAGTTCGGTGCTTCGACCGTCATCTGGATGTCGTGCGGGTGGCTCTCCTTGAGGCCCGCGGACGTGATCCTCACGAAGCGGCCCTTGGTCTCCATCTCGTCGATGGAGGCGGCGCCCACATAGCCCATCGTCTGGCGCAGACCGCCGACGAGCTGGTGCAGCACGTTGGCCAGCGGGCCGCGGTAGGGCACCTGGCCCTCGATGCCTTCGGGCACGAGCTTGTCGTCGGAGGCGACCTCGGCCTGGAAGTAGCGGTCCTTGGAGTACGACCGGCCCTGCCCACGGGACTGCATCGCCCCGAGGGAGCCCATGCCGCGGTACGACTTGAACTGCTTGCCGTTGATGAACTGCAGCTCGCCCGGGGACTCCTCACAGCCCGCGAGGAGGCTGCCCAGCATGACCGTGTCGGCACCGGCGGCGAGCGCCTTGCCGATGTCGCCGGAGTACTGCAGACCGCCGTCACCGATGACCGGGACGCCGGCGGCACGGGCGGCGAGAGCCGCCTCGTAGATGGCGGTGACCTGCGGGACACCGATACCGGCGACCACGCGCGTGGTGCAGATGGAGCCGGGGCCCACACCGACCTTCACGCCGTCGACACCGGCGTCGATCAGGGCCTGCGCGCCGTCACGCGTCGCGACGTTGCCGCCGATGACGTCGACGCCGACGCTGGACTTGATCTTCGCCATCCAGTTCAGCGCGTTGCTGTTGTGTCCGTGCGACGTGTCGACGATGAGGAAGTCCGCGCCCGCCTCGGCCAGCGCCTGAGCGCGCTCCAGGGCCTCGGGGCTGGCGCCCACCGCGGCACCGACGAGGAGGCGCCCCTCGGCGTCCTTCGCCGCGTTCGGGTACTGCTCGGCCTTCACGAAGTCCTTGACCGTGATAAGGCCCTTGAGGACGCCCGCGTCGTCGACCAGCGGAAGCTTCTCGATCTTGTGGCGGCGCAGCAGCTCCATGGCGTCGACGCCGGAGATGCCGACCTTGCCGGTCACGAGAGGCATCGGCGTCATGACCTCGCGCACCTGCCGGCTGCGGTCGGACTCGAACGCCATGTCGCGGTTGGTGACGATGCCGAGCAGCTTGCCCGCCGGGTCGGTCACCGGGACGCCGCTGATGCGGAACTTCGCACACAGCGCGTCGGCCTCGCCCAGGGTCGCGTCCGGGTGCACGGTGATCGGGTCGGTCACCATGCCGGACTCGGAACGCTTCACGAGGTCGACCTGGTTGACCTGGTCCTCTATCGACAGGTTGCGGTGCAACACGCCGACGCCACCCTGCCGCGCCATGGCGATGGCCATGCGGGACTCGGTGACCTTGTCCATCGCCGCCGACAGCAGCGGAATGTTCACGCGCACGTTGCGGGAGATGCGGGACGAGGTGTCGACCGCGTTCGGGAGGACCTCGGACGCGCCCGGCAACAGCAGCACGTCGTCGTAGGTCAGCCCGAGTGTCGCGAATTTCTCGGGCACTCCGTCGACGTTTGCAGTCATGACACCTTCCCCAAATGGCCTTGATCGGTGCGGATGTCCATGCTAACGGGATCCGGAGGTGTCTCATTCCACGATCAAGATCACCGAGCAGATTTGTACGTTCACACGTGCGCAGACCGCGGCCCGCCCTTGGTGCGCCGCGGCACGCGCGCGTGGCGCGTCTCACTCAACGACTCGGCGCTCGGCTCGACGCTCGGCTCAGTATTCGGCTTGCTCGGCGCTCGGCTCGACGCTCGACAACTGCTCGCCTCGGTGTTCGGCTTGCTCGGCTCGGCCGCTCGGCTCGGCGCTCGACACACTGCTCGCCTCGGTACTCGGCCCGCCCCGGTACTCGGCTTGCTCGGCTCACTGTTCGGCGAGCGCCCGCAGCCGGCTGAGCGCGCGGTGCTGGGCGACGCGGACGGCGCCCGGAGACATGCCGAGCATCTGTCCGGTCTCCTCGGCGGTGAGGCCGACGGCGATACGGAGCAGCAGCAGCTCGCGCTGGTTCTCCGGAAGGTTGGCCAGGAGCTTCTTCGCCCACTCCGCATCGCTGCTGAGCAGGGCCCGCTCCTCCGGTCCGAGCGAGTCGTCGGGCCGCTCCGGCATCTCGTCGGAGGGCACGGCGGTGGAACCGGGATGCCGCATGGCGGCGCGCTGGAGATCCGCGACCTTGTGCGCGGCGATGGCGAAGACGAACGCCTCGAAGGGGCGTCCGGTGTCCTTGTAGCGCGGCAGCGCGAGAAGCACCGCCACACAGACTTCCTGCGCGAGATCCTCCACGAAGTGCCGTGCGTCACCCGGCAGTCGGGTCAGACGGCTGCGGCAGTAGCGGATCGCGAGGGGGTGGACGTGCGCGAGAAGGTCGTGCGTGGCCTGCTCGTCGCCCTCGACGGCGCTGCGGACCAGTGCACCGATGGCTCCTCGGCCGGCTGCCTCGTCGTCGCGCATCGGTCCATGGTGCCTTGGCGGCGTCCGGTCCGTGGCACCGCGTCCGTAGTTGTGCACTGAAGCGTTATGAGCAGGTGCGCCGGAACTCATCTCGTGCGCCCTCCCCTTCCGCTCGGCCGACTCGTCCCTGAGGAACTCCACAACTCAAGGATGCGGCATGTCCGGCGAAACGAGGACCGGCGGCCGTCCGCAGCCCCGTCCGCCCTGGGGCGGACGGGGATCGCTGTGCCCCCGCGGCGGCGCACCGTGCGCCTTAGCGGACCAGGCCCCAGCGGAAGCCGAGCGCCACGGCGTGCGCGCGGTCCGAGGCGCCGAGCTTCTTGAAGAGGCGGCGTGCGTGCGTCTTGACCGTGTCCTCGGAGAGGAAGAGCTCGCGCCCGATCTCCGCGTTGGACCGGCCGTGGCTCATGCCCTCGAGCACCTGGATCTCACGCGCCGTGAGCGTCGGTGCCGCACCCATCTCGGCCGACCGCAGTCTGCGCGGCGCGAGCCGCCAGGTCGGGTCGGCGAGCGCCTGCGTGACCGTGGCACGCAGTTCTGCACGCGAGGCGTCCTTGTGCAGATAGCCGCGGGCACCGGCGGCGACGGCGAGCGCGACACCGTCCAGGTCCTCGGCCACGGTGAGCATGATGATGCGCGCACCGGGATCGGCGGACAGCAGCCGCCGGACCGTCTCGACGCCGCCCAGACCGGGCATGCGTACGTCCATCAGAATCAGGTCCGAGCGGTCGGCGCCCCAGCGGCGCAGGACTTCCTCGCCGTTGGCCGCGGTCGTCACGCGCTCTACGCCGGGGACGGTCGCGACCGCGCGGCGGAGCGCTTCTCGGGCAAGCGGGGAGTCGTCGCAGACGAGGACGGATGTCATGACCGTCCTCCGCAGCTGATGCGCGTCACCTTGGGCCTCCAGGCTGGTACGAATCGTCACCTGTGCGGTCGACGCTCTCGGACAGATGCCCGAGCGCTTGTTCTCTCAACCGCCTCCGCAGTCTCAACGACGGTCACCCGAAAGAGTTACGGGTTCGACGGTCTGCTTCGGCACTCTACGTGAGGGACCGGACACAGAGCAGACGGCGCAAGCGACCCACAAGGTTTCGCCACAAGGCATGCCCCATTTAGCTCTTTTTCTTCACTTTCAGTGGTGTCTGAGGCTAGATTCGCAATGAGTCATATTTTCATCTCCTTAGACAGTAGATGTACGGTTCTTGGGCACCTTCCCGCGTCAGAACGGCTACAAGGGGACACAGCAATGGCAGATTTCTCCCGCCTTCCCGGACCGAACGCAGATCTGTGGGACTGGCAGCTCCTCGCGGCCTGCCGCGGGGTGGACAGCTCGCTCTTCTTCCATCCGGAGGGGGAGCGGGGAGCGGCGCGCAGCGCACGCGAGAACTCGGCCAAAGAGGTCTGCATGAGGTGTCCGGTGCGCGCGGAGTGCGCTGCTCATGCGCTCCAGGTACGCGAGCCGTACGGCGTGTGGGGCGGGCTGACCGAGGACGAGCGCGAGGAGCTCATGGGCCGCGCCCGCAACAGACTCGTCGCCGCCGCACCGGCACCGGCGGGCGGCGCCCCACCCGGGGTGAACAACTGAAGGAACGTTTTTCCAAGGTGGGCACGCAGTGACGTGCCCGTGGGCCCCTATGGGCCCGATCAGCGTGCCGCGGCCCGCGCCAGGTGGTCGAGCGTGGCTGCCACGGCCGGCACCTGGGCCAGGTCGGGCAGTGTGAGAGCGACGATCTCGCGCTGCACAGCCGGCTCCACCGTCACTGTGCGTGCACCCTTGGGGCGTACGGATTCGATGGCGAGCTCCGGCAGGACGGCCACACCGAGGCCGGCGCCGACCAGGCCGATCACCGCCGGATAGTCGTCGGTCGCGAAGTCGATGCGCGGAGTGAATCCCGCGCCCTCGCAGACCTCCACCAACTGTCGGCGACAGCGCGGGCAACCCGCGATCCAGGGCTCGTCGGCCAGCTCACCGATGGAGACCGCTTCCGACTTGGCCAGCCGGTGCCCCTCAGGGACGAGGCCGACGAGCCGGTCGGCCAGCAGCGGACGTACGACGAGGTCGCCCCAGTCCTCCGCGGCCTGCGCCCCTTCGTAACGGAAGGCCAGGGCCACATCGCAGTCCCCCTCACGCAGCATCTCGACCGAGCGCGGCGGCTCCGCCTCCACCAGGGAGACGCGGGTGCCGGGGTGCGCGGCGCGCAGGGCGGCCAGCGCCGTGGGAACGAGCGTGGAGCTGCCGCTGGGGAACGAGACGAGCCGGACACGGCCTGCGCGCAGGCCCGCGATGGCGGCGACCTCTTCCTCCGCCGCGGTCAGTCCGGCCAGGATTCCCGCCGCGTGCCGCACCAGAGCTTCACCCGCCTGGGTGAGTCGCATCTCGCGGCCCGTGCGGATGAGGAGCGGGGTGCCCGCAGAGGATTCGAGGGCCTTCATCTGCTGGCTGACCGCGGGCTGGGTGCAGCCGAGTTCGCGGGCGGCCGCCGAGAAGGAGCCGGTGGCGGCCACGGCGCGCAGGACACGGAGATGACGAGCCTCGATCATTTCTCAAGCATAAGGGAGCCTTGGATGCAACGGGAAAAAATGCGTCGACGCTTTGGCGCCGCGTCGCTTAGCGTGCCGTCATGAAGCTTCTGTCTCTGAATGTGGGTCGCCCCGAGGCCAGTGAGCACACCGACCAGGCCGAAGGCGTGACCGGTATCGACAAGCGGCCGGTTCCGGGCCCTGTCCGGGTGGCGGCGCCCGGGCCCAAGGGGGTCGGCGCCAGCGGTCTCGAAGGGGACGCCGTGTGCGACATGCGCCATCACGGCGGCGACGACCAGGCGGTCTACGCCTTCGCCCGCGAGGACCTCGACGAGTGGCAGGGCACGCTCGGCCACGATCTGCGCAACGGCTCGTTCGGAGAGAACCTCACCACCGAGGGTGTCGACGTGACGGGCGCGAAGATCGGCGAGCGCTGGCGCGTCGGCCCCGACCTGGTCCTCGAGGTCACCTCGGGCCGGATCCCCTGCCGCACGTTCCAGGGTCACCTCGGCGAGAAGGGGTGGGTCAAGCGCTTCACTGCGCGAGCCGCACCTGGCGCGTATCTGCGAGTGATCGAGCCGGGCGCGATCCGGGCGGGCGACACGATCGAGATCGTTCACCGGCCCGACCACGAGGTGACCGTCGCCTTCCAGTTCCGGGCCGTCACCACCGACCGGGACCTGCTCCCGCGGCTGCTCGCCGCGGCGGACGCACTCGCCCCGGAGGCAGTCGAGGCGGCTCGTACGTACGTGGCGAAGTACGGCGGCGGGGACGTGGCGGGCGACGCGGCGTAGGGGTGGAGCGGGCCTGGGCCGCGCGGCGGTGGCGGGCTTGGGCGCGCGGCGCCAGCGGCCTTGGTCCGCGCGCCGGTTGCGCAACTGGTCGCGAGCGCCACGACGGTGGCGACCGAACCGGCCACGAGGAGAACGTGCTTGAAGCGGGACATGCGTCGAGCTTCCCGCCCGACCCAACCTCCACCACATCGGGGACGACTCCCGCAGCGACCCGAACTGACCGCGTATATAGGCGAGTTGGAGATATCGGAAAGCAAAGGGGCGGTGCATGGATGCTCCTTCCCGACACTCCGCACATGTCCGCTTCCGTCCGCTCTCCCACGAGGACAGCGGTGTGATGGGGCAGTTCGTGGTCGTGGACAAGGAACAACGCGCGGGGACTCCCGAGCGTGGTCATGCCCACGGCGGTCACTAGCCTTGCCCCATGACTACCGCTCTGATTACGGGATCCACCTCGGGGATCGGTGCCGCGTTCGCGCGCCGGCTCGCCGCGGACGGCCACGACCTCGTCCTGGTGGCGCGTGACACCAAGCGGCTGCGGGAGCAGGCCACCGAGCTCCACGACCGGCACGGCATCGAGGCCGAGGTGCTCACGGCGGACCTCGCCACCGACGAGGGCATCGGCGCGGTCGAGGCACGGCTGACCGACCGCAAGCGTCCGGTGGACCTGCTGATCAACAACGCGGGCTTCGGCAACAAGGGCCAGTACCTGGAGGTCCCGCTCGCCGACGAGTTGACCATGCTGAAGGTCCACTGCGAGGCGGTCCTGCGGCTCACGTCCGCCGCGGTGGCGCCGATGCGTGAGCGCGGCAGGGGCGGCGTGGTGAACGTGGCGTCGGTAGCGGCGTTCGTGCCGCGCGGGACGTACGGCGCGTCGAAGGCGTGGGTCGTGCAGTTCACGCAGGGCGCGGCGCGGGACCTGGCCGGCAGCGGCGTGCGGCTGATGGCGCTCTGCCCGGGCTTCGTCCGTACGGAGTTCCACGAGCGGGCCGACATGGGCACCGACAACATCCCCAAGTGGATGTGGCTCGACGCCGACAAGCTGGTGGCGGCGGCGCTCGCCGATCTGGCGCGCGGCAAGTCGCTGTCGATCCCGGATCCGCGGTACAAGACGCTGATGGGCGTCGTGAAGCTGGCGCCTCGCGGGCTGCTCGGCGGCGTCACGGCGAAGACGGGGCGCAAGTACGGGCCGCAGTAAGGCGCGGCGAGTCCGGGGCCGAGGCCGGGTCCTGCGGGGCCCCGGTCCCGCCGGAGCCCGGTTCCACCCGGTCCCGGTCCCGCCGGGTCGTTACACGGCGGTGGGAAGATGGAGCTGTCCGGACCTTACGCAGGGGGGCCGGAAGGTGGCGTCATGACGTTCGTGCAACTGATCGACTGCAAGACCAGCCGATTCGACGAGATGAACCAGCTCATGGACACATGGGCGGAGCGGACCAAGGGGAAGCGGACCGCGACGCACAGCGTCGTCGGCAAGGACCGGTCCGACGCGTCGCACTTCATCGAGATCGTGGAGTTCCCGTCGTACGAGGAGGCGATGCGGAACTCGAACCTTCCGGAGACCGACACGATCTTCCGGGAGATGGTCGCCCTCTGCGACGAGATGCCCACCTTCACCGACCTCGAGGTGGTGCGGGACGAGCAGTTGTACGCGGGCAACGCGCGCCGGTTCTTCGAGACGGTCGCCACCGAGGGTGAACTGCCGCCGCTCAACGACCTGCTCGCGGAGGACTACCACGACCACGACCCCGGCAACGTGACGGACACCATCGGTCTCGACGCGATGCGGCGCGAGATCGAGATGTACCGCGGCGGGTTCGACATCGACTTCACCATCGACGACCAGATCACCGAAGGCGACCGCGTGTGCACGCGGTGGACCTTCAAGGGCGACCACAACGGCGACTTCATGGGAATTCCGGCGACGGGCAAGCAGGTCACGATGACCGGCGCGACCATCTTCCGGTTCCAGGAGGACGGGAAGATCGTCGAGGGCTGGTGGCACGAGGACCGACTGGGGCTGATGGCCCAGCTCGGCGCGCTCGATCAGCTCGAGTCCTGACCGCTCGGGCCCGGACCCGGCGCCGCACACGCCGAGGCCCGGCCCCGCGAAGAACGCGGAACCGGGCCTCGTACGAACAGACGCCAGTTGGACTGGCCCTGCATCAGTGGCTCAGTGCACTAGTGGGAGTGGCCGTGCCCGTGGCCGCCGGCCTCGGACTCCTCCTCCGCCGGCTTCTCGACGACCAGGGTCTCGGTCGTGAGCAGCAGCGAAGCGATGGACGCGGCGTTCTCCAGGGCGGAGCGGGTGACCTTGACCGGGTCGATGACGCCGGCCTTGACCAGGTCGCCGTACTCGCCGGTCGCGGCGTTGAAGCCCTGGCCCTTGTCGAGCTCGGCGACCTTCGAGGTGATGACGTAGCCCTCGAGGCCGGCGTTCTCGGCGATCCAGCGCAGCGGCTCGACGGCGGCGCGGCGCACGACCGCGACACCGGTGGCCTCGTCGCCGGTCTTGTCGAGGTTGCCCTCGAGGATCTTGACGGCGTGCACCAGAGCGGAGCCACCACCGGAGACGATGCCCTCCTCGACCGCGGCGCGGGTCGCGGAGATGGCGTCCTCCAGACGGTGCTTCTTCTCCTTGAGCTCCACCTCGGTGGCGGCGCCGACCTTGATCACGCACACGCCGCCGGCGAGCTTCGCGAGGCGCTCCTGGAGCTTCTCGCGGTCCCAGTCGGAGTCCGTGTTCTCGATCTCGGCCTTGATCTGGTTGATGCGGCCCTCGACGTCGGCCTTGACGCCGCCACCGTCGACGATCGTGGTGTCGTCCTTGGTGATGGTCACGCGGCGGGCGGTGCCGAGCACGTCCAGACCGGCCTGGTCGAGCTTGAGGCCGACCTCCTCGGCGATGACGGTGGCACCGGTGAGGGTGGCCATGTCGCCGAGCATCGCCTTGCGGCGGTCACCGAAGCCGGGCGCCTTGACGGCGACGGCGTTGAACGTGCCGCGGATCTTGTTCACGACCAGGGTCGACAGGGCCTCGCCCTCGACGTCCTCGGCGATGATCAGGAGCGGCTTGGAGCCACCGGCCTGGATGACCTTCTCGAGCAGCGGCAGCATGTCCTGGATGGAGGAGATCTTGCCCTGGTTGATCAGGATGTACGGGTCCTCGAGCACGGCCTCCATGCGCTCCTGGTCCGTCACGAAGTACGGAGACAGGTAGCCCTTGTCGAACGCCATGCCCTCGGTGAAGTCCAGCTCCAGACCGAAGGTGTTGGACTCCTCGACGGTGATGACACCGTCCTTGCCGACCTTGTCCATCGCCTCGGCGATGAGCTCGCCGACCTGCGAGTCCTGGGCGGACAGACCGGCGACGGCGGCGATGTCGGCCTTGTCCTCGATCGGACGGGCAGTCGCGAGGAGCTCCTCGGACACGGCCTTGACCGCGGCGTCGATGCCCTTCTTCAGGGCGGCCGGGGAGGCGCCGGCGGCGACGTTGCGCAGGCCTTCCTTGACCAGGGCCTGGGCGAGCACGGTGGCGGTGGTGGTGCCGTCACCCGCGATGTCGTTGGTCTTGGTCGCCACCTCCTTCACCAGCTGCGCGCCGAGGTTCTCGTACGGGTCGTCGAGCTCGACCTCGCGGGCGATCGTGACACCGTCGTTGGTGATGGTGGGAGCGCCGAACTTCTTGTCGATGACGACGTTGCGGCCCTTGGGGCCGATCGTCACCTTGACCGTGTCGGCAAGCTTGTTGACGCCGCGCTCGAGGGCGCGACGGGCGTCCTCGTCGAACTTCAGGATCTTCGCCATGGAGCTGTTAGTCCTCTCGAACGAACTGCGCCCCCGACGCCCGGCATGCTGAGAAGAGTCGCAGCTGAGTAGCGGGGTGCCAGGGGCGCAGAACTAAAACAGTGGGTGAATTACTTCTCGACGATCGCGAGCACGTCGCGAGCCGAGAGGACGAGGTACTCCTCGCCGTTGTACTTCACCTCGGTGCCGCCGTACTTGCTGTACAGCACGATGTCGCCGGTCTGCACGTCGAGCGGCAGGCGCTCGCCGTTCTCGAAGCGACCCGGGCCCACGGCGAGGACGACGCCCTCCTGGGGCTTCTCCTTCGCAGTGTCCGGGATGACCAGGCCAGAGGCGGTGGTCTGCTCGGCGTCGAGCGGCTGGACCACAATGCGGTCCTCGAGCGGCTTGATGGCAACCTTGGAGCTGGTGGTCGTCACGATCCGACCTCCCCCTTCGGAGATCACGGGGTTAACTGTCTGAGGTGGCGACCAGGTGGATCCGTCGTCGCGGGTGCCGGACCTGCCCGTCGCTATTGGCACTCTCCAGTGGGGAGTGCCAGGGCCGAGACTATGACTGCGATTAGCACTCGGTCAAGCGGAGTGCCAATTCAGTGATGGCGAGTCTTCCGCACGGCCCCTCCGGCCCGTCCGTCACAGGTAGTCCTCGAGCCTCCCCACCGTGAACCCCTGGGCCTCGATACGGCGCAGCAGCCGCGTCGTCGCCCCGCGCGGGTCGTCGCCGTCACGGAACTGGGCCCGGACGATGTCGCCGGGACGCAGCCGGCCCCCGTCCCCGTGACGCAGATCGTCGCTCCCCACCGAGGCGCGCCACAGGACCACGACGTCGACCCCGCAGGTGGCGGCGGCGCGCAGGGTGTTCTGGTCGTACTCGCCGAAGGGCGGGCGGAGGAGGCGGGGGCGGGTGCCGAAGCGGTTCTTCAGCCGGTCCTGCTGGCCGCAGATCTCGGCGCGCTGTTCGGCGTACGGGAGTGAGGGCAGGAAGTGGTGGTTCAGGGTCTGGTTCTGCACGCCCGCGCCGAGGGTCCGCAGCCTGCCGAAGTGGTCGTGGCCGGGGCCCGCGACGCGGTCCGTGAGGAAGACGCTGACGGGCAGCCGCAGGTCGCGGACCATGTCGGGGAAGTGAGGGTCGCGGTCCACGCCGTCGTCGAAGGTCAGGAAGACGACGCGGTCCTTGGTGCGGACGTGGTCCACGACAGGCGGGAGCGCATACGTTCGCGGTCCTGCCCCGGCCGCGTGGCGCGCCGGGGGTCTCGGCGCCGGGGCGAGCGGCGCGGAGAGTCCCCAGCGACGGTAGGCGTCCGGGGCGCGGCCGCCACGCGGAGTTGCGGCGTGACGCGCGGGGGCGTGAAGAGGCGCGACGCGCACCGGCCCGCCTCCCGCCCCCGCCTTCCCGGCCCCGCGCGCACCCCACGACCCGCCACCCCCCAGGCCCACGGCCGGTGTGACCGTGGGTGCCGCGTCGTGCGAGTGGCGGACCTTCTCGGCCGCCTTCCTGCTGAGCCGCTCGATCGGGTCCACGGACTGGGCGCACCCGGTGAGCAGCGCGGGTGCGAGGACACCGGCGGCCAGGGCGGTGGCGAGCAGCCGCCGGGGCCCGGTGCGCGCGTGGGCCCGGCGCGCCCGCACGGACATCACAGGTAGTCCTCCAGCCTGGCCACCGCGTACCCCTTGTCGGTCACGTACTTCATGAGCAGACGGACCATGTCGGGCATGGTGCCCTTCCACTGCTCACGGCCCCGGAAGTGGGTCAGGATGATGTCGCCGGGGTGCAGGTCCTGGTCCCCCTCGCGCCACTCGACGTGGTCGACGTACACCTCTTCGTTCCAGATCGGCGCGTACTTGATGCCGCAGGACTTGGCGGCGCGCAGCGTGTCCCGGTTGTAGTTGCCGTACGGCGGGCGGAAGAGGACGGGCCGCTTGCCGTACTGCGTCTGCATGATGTTCTGCATGCCGCAGATCTCGCGCTTCTGCCCCGCGTAGGACAGGCGGGGCAGATACGGGTGCGTCAGCGTGTGGTTGTTCAGCGTGACGCCGCGGGACTGCATTTTTCCGAAGTAGCCGTAGTCGTCCTTCACCAGGTAGTTGCTGAGGAAGGCGGTGTACGGGATCTTCAGGTCACTCATCATCTTCAGGAACGCCGGGTCCTTCTCGGAGCCGTCGTCGATGGTGAGGAACACGACCTTGTCCTTGGTCGGTACGGTCGTGAAGACGGGCGGCAGATCCTCCTGGCCGTCGACCTCGAAGCCCTTACGGGCCCTGATCACGGGCTTCTCGGCGGGCGCGGGCGGCGCGAGGAGCGGCGGCTTCGACAGGCGCCACTTCTTGGCCATCGCGACCCGGGCGGCCTGGGCGGCACGCGTCTTGCCCTCGTAGGAGTCGAGGGCGCGGGCGGGCGGCCCCTGGAGGGGCTGCGGGCCGGGCGCCGGCTCGACGGCCATCTTGCCGTCGGCCGCGGCGCACCCGGAGGCGACCGCGCAGGCGGCGAGAACCGCGAGACCGGCCCGCGTCCGGGCGTGACGGGTCCCCCGGCCCGACGCCGCCTTCGCGGCTCTTTTGTCGTTTTGTCGTACAAGTCGCATGGCGCCGGATCCTCGCAGCTCACAGCGCTGATGAGGGCCCGACACCGCGGCCGGGCGCACACCGTCCACCGACTGGCCCACAATGGGCCTGGTGAACGACCTCGCCTCCTTCAGCTCGCTGCTCTCCGCGGAGGGCCAGGCGCTCCTCCACGACGTACGGGACATCACCCCCGGCCAGGAGCTCGCCGTCGCCACCCGGCTGCGCCGCGACCACCCGGCGGACCTCGTCTCGGCGGCCATCGCGCAGGCCCGGCTGCGGCAGCGCGCCGCGGCGAAGTTCGGCGAGACGGACGCGCGCCGCATGTACTTCACGGCGAACGGCGTCGAGCAGGCGACTCGCACGAGCGTCGCCACCCATCGCGCGCAGGAGTTCAAGGCGCTCGGGGTGCGCTCCGTCGCCGATCTGTGCTGCGGCATCGGCGGCGACGCGATCGCGCTGGCCCGCGCCGGGATCTCCGTACTTGCCGTCGACCGCGACCCCCTGACCTGCGAGGTCGCCCGCGCGAACGCTCAAGCCCTTGGCCTCGACGGGTTGATCGAGGTCCGCGAGGCCGATGTCACCGAGGTCGACACGGAGCCGTACGACGCGGTGTTCGTCGACCCCGCGCGCCGGGGCGGCGGCAAGGGGGGCGGCCGGATCTTCGACCCGGAGGCGTACTCCCCGCCCCTGTCCTGGGCGATCGGCGCGGCGCTCGGGGCCCGGCACGCGGCCCTGAAGATCGCGCCCGGCATCCCCCACGAAGCGATCCCCGACGCGGCCGACGCCGAGTGGATCTCGGACGGCGGGGACGTGAAGGAGGCCGTGCTCTGGTTCGGCACCGAGCCGGGCCGCATGCGGGCGACGCTGCTCCCCGGGCCGCGCGCACTCACCGGCCGCGGCCTCCCCGACCCCGAAGTGCGGTCCGTGGGACGGTACTTGTACGAGCCGGACGGTGCCGTCATCCGCGCCCACCTGGTCGCCGACGTGGCCGAGGAGGTAGCGGGCGGGCTGATCGACGAGACGATCGCCTACGTCACGTCCGACACGCTACGGGCGACGCCGTACGCCACCGCGTACGAGATCACGGACCGACTCCCCTTCAACGTGAAGAAGTTGAAGGCGCTTCTGCGGGAGCGTGAGGTGGGAATCCTGACGGTGAAGAAACGGGGGTCGGCGGTGGAGCCGGAGGAGCTGCGCCGCAAGGCGCTGCCGAAGCGGCACGGCCCGAACGCGGTGACGGTCTTCCTGACCCGCGTCGCGGGCGCCCCGACGATGCTGCTGGGAGCGCCCGCGCGGCCGGCTACTGGTGGTGCCGGGTCCTGAGCGGCTCCAGGTTCGGCTCGGCACCGATCGGGCCGGTCCGCTCCACCGACGTGGCGTCACCGCCGTTCGTGCGGGCCAGGAAGGTGCTCCGCCGTGTGCTCTGCGGCTCCACCCCGTTGTAGTACGGGTGATAGACGTACTGGCCGCTGCCCGCGCTGATCGCGGCCCCGGAGGCGTCCAGCGTGCCGGCCGCCACGGAACTGCTGCCGCCGAAGCCGACCGCGAACTGGACGCTCGCGGACTCCCGCATCAGATAGCTGCTCGTCGCGCTCGAGAGGGAACCGGGCGTGGTCCAGAGCACGGGACCGAACACGTTCATCGCGGAGCCCGCGGACGCACCGCCGCGCCATGAGTCGACCGAGGCGAGTCCCGCCTGGCTCGGCGCACTCCACCAGAGCTTGGCCAGGGCGACCGCGGTGCCCTCGTGCCCGGTCCCCGTGACCGGGTAGTAGGTGTACGTCGAGGGCCAGCTGGAGAACGTCGTGTGCGTCAGCGCGTACTTCGCGGACGTCCCCACCGGGATGATCATGGTGTCGTCGGGGTCGAGGCTGTTGAGGTACGACTTCACCGACGAGGTCAGCGTGTTGCCGTCGTTGAGCACCACGCCGCCCGCGCTGCTCGTCCCGTCCGCGCCGGCCGCGACCGACGCCGCCAGCGCCGAGTGGTAGTCGGTCCCGGTCGCCAGGAACACGTACTTCGGCGCGCTGGTGACCGACTTGGCCACGGCGACCGAGGTCGAGTAGCGGGAGGTGCCCGCCAGCCGCTTCGGCGTGAAGCCGAGCGCGGTCACCTGCGAGGACACGGTGCTGCTGAGCATGGACGTGCCGCCGACGAGATAGACGTACGCCCCCGGCTTCAGCGTTCGCTTGAGCTCCGCCTTCACCGCGGACGACAGGCCGCCCGACGGCGTCATGAGGACCGGCCCGTGCTTCTTGCCCGCAAGGGCGGGCGCCGTGAGCGAGTACGAAGGGCTGTCGCGGTTGATCAGCACCGCCGCCTTGGCGTCCATCAGGCCCGGCTCGCTCTGCCCGACCGTGTTCCACGTCCAGCGCGAGGAGGCGATGTTGGTGCCGTAGGTGTCTGCGCCCCAGACACGGCCCGTGGTGTTCTTGCGCAGCGGCTGCCAGCTGGGGTTGTAGCCGAAGTTGCCCTCCTGGTGACCCGCCACCGAGGTCAGCGTCCCGCTGGCCAGGTCCACGTACTCCGTGGTGTGCACGTCGGAGCTGTCGCCCGAGGTGTCCGCGTCGAAGATGATGCGCTCGCCGGTGGGTGACCAGGACGGGTTGCCGTAGCTGCGCGGGCCGGTGGTGATCTGCTTGACGTTCGTGCCGTCCGCCTTCGCCGTGAAGATCTGGGCCGTGACGCCGTCGGGGGACTTGACGAAGGCCAGCTCGGTGCCGTCCGGTGAGAAGGCGGGCTGCTCGCCCTCGGCGAGGATCTGCTTCACCGTCCCGGTCTCGGGGTCGTAGGTCCAGATGCCCTTGTTGTCGTAGCAGCCGTAGTTGACGCGCCGCTCGAACGCGATCACACCGGACGTGCTCACGGTCGGGTCGTTGTCGCAGACGGTGGTCGGCTCCTGAGCGCTCGTCAGGAGCGGGCGCGGGGCCCACGAGCCGTCGGAGGGGCCGTAGCCGAGCTGGCCGTTCGACGTGAAGAAGATGTACCGGCCGCCCCACCCGTAGGTGAGGTCACTGGGGATGTAGCTGGCATGGAATCCCTCGCCGTCCGGGAGGGTGACCTTGGAGGCGCCGCTCGGGCGGATGCTCTGGACGTCCTGCCAGGCGCTGACCAGACGGCTGCCGTCCGGGGCCCAGGCGGACCAGTCCCCGTCGTACGTGTTGGGGACCTGGGTGACGGCGCCCGTGGCCGGGTCGTACAGCTGCGGGCCGTCGAAGAGGATCTTGCCCTCGGTGCCGGGCCAGGGGCCGGCGTCCGCCGAGGCGGCGGGCGCGGTCGCCAGACTGCCCGCGGCGAGCGCGACCGCGGTGGCGAGCACCGCGGCACGGCGGCGCGTGAAGAACTTCAAGAGTGACCCCCCACGGATCAGAAATGTCGGAGTGCCGCCCGCTCACGCCACCGCGTCGGGGTCTCCCCCCGCCGACGCGGCCGTGTCACGACAGCCGCGTCACTGTAGTGGCTGGTGAGACCCATGGGAATAGGGATTTCCCCGCTCCTCACGGCACTTGTCCGCGCGCGCCAGCAGCAGCTCCCGCTCCCGTTCATTGCGCGTCAGCGACGCCGCCCGCTCGAACTCGGCCCCCGCCTCCTCGCGCCGCCCGAGCCGCTCCAGCAGGTCTCCGCGCACGCTCGGCAGCAAGTGGTAGTCGCGCAGCGCCGGTTCACCGGCCAGGGCGTCGACCAGGGCGAGGCCGGCCGCGGGGCCCTCGGCCATGGACACCGCCACCGCCCGGTTCAGCTCGACGACGGGGGACGGCGCCCGGACGGCGAGCAGCCCGTACAGGGTCGCGATCCCCTCCCAGTTCGTCTCCGCGTACGTGTGGGCGTGCGCATGGCTGGCGGCGATGGCGGCCTGGAGGGCGTACGGGCCGGGACCGCCGCCGGTGGACACCGCGTCCGCGCGGCCGAGGGCCGCGAACCCGCGCCGGATCAGGAGCTGGTTCCAGCGCATCCGGTCCTGGTCCCGGAGAAGGACGGGCTCGCCCGACGGGCCCGTACGGGCGGCCGAGCGCGAGGCCTGGAGCTCCAACAGGGCGGCCAGGCCATGGACTTCGGGCTCCTTCGGCATCAGACCTGCCAGCAGCCGGGCCAGCCGCAGCGCGTCCTCGCACAGACCGGGGCGCAGATAGTCGTCGCCCGCCGTGGCCGCGTACCCCTCGTTGAAGATGAGGTAGATGACCTCGAGGACCGAGCCGAGGCGGGCTTCCCGCTCGGGTCCGTAGGGCACTTCGAAGGCGACGTTCTTCGTGGCGAGGGTGCGTTTCGCGCGCACGATGCGCTGGGCGACCGTCGCCTCGGGAGCCAGGACCGCGCGGGCGATCTCGGCGGTGGTCAGGCCGCCGAGCAGCCGCAGCGTGAGCGCGACCCGGGCCTCGGCGGACAGCACCGGATGGCAGGCCGTGAAGACGAGGCGGAGCAGGTCGTCGTCGATGTCGTCCGGGTCCGCGGGCTCGTCCAGGTGGGGCGGCGCGGTCTCCAGGTCACGGCCGACCTCCGCCAGCTTGCGCGTGTACCGCTCCTTGCGGCGCACGAGGTCGATCGCCCGGTGCTTGGCGGTGGCCATGAGCCATGCGCCCGGGTTGTCGGGGATCCCCTCGTCCGGCCACTGCTCCAGGGCGGCGACGAGCGCGTCCTGCGCCAGTTCCTCCGCTATGCCCACGTCCCGGACGATGCGCGTGACACCGGCGATGATGCGGGGCGCCTCCAGACGGAAGACGGTCTCGATGGCGTGGGCCGCTTCGGCAGTACGTTCTGCTGTCACGGCCCACCATCAGACACCCGCGCCCGCGGGGCGGCCAAGGGCCTGTCCGGCGTGGCTCAGCCCTCGGCGATCTCCCGGATCTCGGAGGTGACCGTCCAGTGCTCCTCATGGACCTTCAGGAACCGCTTGGTCCACTCCAGGATCTCGGCCCGGTCCTTGGCCTGGATGATCGCGTAGCCGCCGATGACCTCCTTGGACTCGGTGAACGGCCCGTCGGTGACGGTGATCTCGCCGTTCTCGTAGTGCACGCGGGTGCCCTCGGACGAGGGGTGCAGGCCCCCGGTGTCGAGCAGCACGCCGGCCTTGGTCATCTCCTCGATCAGCTCACCCATGCGCTGCATCAGGGCCTCGCTGGGGCCCTCGGCGGGGGCCTTGCCCTCGTCGATACGGACCAGCGTCATGTAGCGCGGCATGGTGACTCCTCGTTCGGTGCGGTCGGGGGTTCTCCCCGCTCTCACTTACGCGTCGAACGGGAGACCGGCGAATCGACACGCTCGCCGGATTTCCTTCGGAAATTTTCTCCGGCAGGTCGGAGGCCCCGGGCGGATGTGTCCGCCCGGGGCCTCCGACCTGCTGTGATGCCTACTCGACGGTGGTCTTCAGCGAGCGGGCCTGCGGCTGCGGCGCCACGGAGGCTGCCGGCCGCTCGGACTGCCGCGTCGTCGCCGTTCCCGCCGGAGCCACCCCCTTGTAGTACGGGAGGTAGTCCACGAGCGAGCTTCTCGCGCTGACCGCGGAACCGGCCGCCGCGAGTTCGGACGCCGACACCGAACCGGTGCCGCCGTACGCGATGACGTGCTGGAGACCGGCGGCCTGAGAACGCAGATAGGCCGCGTCGGCGTCCGTCAGAGTCGTCTCGTCGGTCCACAGCACGGGCCCGTACCAGAGCTGCCCGGTGGCCGCGGAGATCCCGCCACGCCAGCTGTCCGTCCGGGCGAGACCCACCTGGTGCGGCGAGGACCACCAGAACCTGGCCAGCGCCACCGAGGTTCCGTCGTGGCCGCTGCCCGAGACCGGGTAGTACGACCAGCGGTCGGGCCAGTGGGAGAACGCGGTGTGCGTGAGCGCGTACTTCGCCGAGGCGCCGACCGGGATGACCATGGTCGTGTCCGGGTCGAGCGAGTTGAGGTACGACTTCACCGAGGACGTCAGAGAGTTGCCGTCGTTGAGGACGACGGTGCCCTTGCCCCCGTAGCCGAGCGCGCCCGCCGCCACCGAGGCCGCGATCGCCGAGTGGTAGTCCGTGCCGGTGGCGAGGAACACGTACTTGGGCGCGCCGGTGACCGCCTTCGCCACGGCCACCGACGTCGAGTAGCGCGAGGTGCCCGCCAGCCGCTTCGGGGTGAAGCCGAGCGAGGCGACCTTGGTGGCGACCGCGCTGGAGAGGATGTCCGTGCCGCCGACGAGATAGACGGTCGAGCCGGGCTTGAGCGTGCGCTTCAGCTCGCTCTGGACCGCGGTCGACAGCGACGACTTCGGCGTCATCAGGATCGGGCCCTGCTTCTGGCCGCCGAGCGACTGGGCCGTGAGCGCGTAGGACGGGCTGTCCTGGCTGACCAGCACGGCTGTCCTGGCGTCGACGAGGCCGGGCTCGCTCTGTCCGACGCTGTTCCAGCTCCAGCGGGACACGGCGGCGTTGGTGCCCGGCGAGTCGGCGCCCCAGACCCGCATGGTGTCGTTGTGGCGCAGGGGCTGCCAGGCGATGTCCGTGGTGGACGAGGTGCTGGAGGGGTTCGGCATCGTCGTGACGTCGCCGCTCTTCACATCGACGATGCGGGTCGCCGACGCGTCTTCGTCGTAGCCGTTGTTGAACGCGATGCGCGTGCCGCTAGGCGACCAGGACGGGGTGTAGGCGGCGTCGCTGAAGGTGAGCTGGCGCTCGCCCGTACCGTCGACGCCGATGACGAAGAGCCTGGTCAGCCCGCCCGCTTCCCGCACGAAGGCGACCTGCGTGCCGTCGGGCGAGATCGCGGGGTCCTGGCCGACGTCGGTGAGCTTGGTGAAGCCGCCGGTGCCCGCGTCGTACAGCCAGATCGCCGAACCGGTCGTCGTGCCACAGGTGTCGCCCGTACGGACGAAGGCGATCAGGCCGTTCACCGAGGCGCTCGGCGCGCGGTCGCAGCCGTCCTCCGCCGTGGAGAACAGCGGCTGCGCGTAGCCGGAGCCGTCGGACGGTGCGTAGCGCAGCCGGCCATCGCCCGAGTAGACGACGGTGCCGCCGCCGTACAGGAACGTCGGGTGGGCGACGCCGCGCACCGAGCTGTCGCGCTCAGGAATCTTCACCAGGGTGGAGCCCGTGTAGCGGCGCGTCTCGACCCTGCCGTCCTTCACGTACGCGACCCGGCTGCCGTCCGGCGACCACGCGGGCTGCGCCGCGCCGGCGAGGAAGTCGGTGTACGTGCTGGTGCCGAGCTCGTGCGTCTGCAGCACGTTCAGCGCGCCGTTGAGGAACATCAGCGTGCCGTCCGTGGCCTGCCACGTGACCGGCTCGGCGGCGGCCGCCCCCGGCGCCGCCATGCCCGCCGCCAGAGCGACGGTGGTGCCCAATGCCGCGAGCACGCGGCATCTGCGAATCTTCATGTGCCCCCACAAGAGTGTCCGAAGGGCCGTCGTTCGTCTCCCCGACGCGGAACGGAAACCTCACGTTCCTGTACGACAGCTGCGTCACTGTAGCGGCGCAGGTGACCGGAACGGAATGACTTTCCTTCACATGCCACCTACACGCCCCGTGCCAGGATCGCGCCCCATGCCTTTCGACCACAACGATCACTACCACCGCCTCCTGCTGCGCCACGTGCCCAGCGGCGGCCGCACCGCACTGGACGTCGGCTGCGGCACCGGCCGCTTCGCACGGCGCCTGGCCGGCCGTGGTTACGAGGTCGACGCGCTCGACCCGTCGGCCGAGGTCATCGCCGAGGCGGAGGCCATGGGCGGCGGGCCGCGCTACCGCCGGGCGGATGTGACGGCGACGGAACTGCCCGAGGGGCACTACGACGTCATCACCTGCCTGGCGAGCCTGCACCACATGCCGTTCGCGACGGTGACGCGGCTGCGCGCGGCCCTCGCTCCCGGTGGCGCGCTGCTCGTCCTCGGCTGCTACGCGGGCGTGACGCCCCGCGACCTCGTGGCCGTCCCGGCGAACGCGGCGGCCCGCTCCGCGGTCCGCCTGGCCGACCGGCTGCGCGGCGCCGCACCGCCACCCCTCAAGGCCCCTGTGCGCCGACCCGACATGACGCTCGCCGACATCCGCACGGCAGCCAACCGGCTCCTCCCCGGCAGCCAGGTGCGTCAACTCCTCTTCTGGCGCTACCTGTTGGCGTACAACGCCTGACGCGTCACCGCAGTGAGGCCCACAGCTTCCCGGCCTCGGGCTCGTCGGCGACGACACGGTTGGGGTCCGACGGAGCCGGGAGCACCGGCATCGTGACCGTCTTCACGTCATCCGCCGACAGCCCCTTCAAGCTGCCCGCCAGGCCCTGGAGTTCACCGAGGGAGTCGAGGCCGGTGTCCGTGGTGAGGCTTCCCGTGAGGGCGTCGGCGACCTTGTAGAGGCGGGCCGGGTCCGTCAGGAGGTCACTGCCCGACACCTCCTCCACCAGGGCCTTCACCAGCTGCTGCTGGAGTTTGATGCGGCCGAGGTCGCTGCCGTCGCCGACGCCGTGGCGGGTGCGGGCGAAGGCGAGGGCCTGCTTGCCGTCGAGGTGGTGGTAGCCCGCGTCGAGCTGGAGGTGGCTCAGGTCGTCGTCGATGTCCTCGGTCGTCGTGAGGTCCACGCCGCCGAGCGCGTCGACGACCGAGGCGAAGCCGGAGAAGTCGATCTCCAGATAGTGGTCCATGCGCACGCCGGTGAGCTTCTCGACCGTCTTCACGGCACAGACGGGACCGCCCACGGAGTACGCGCTGTTGAACATGGCGCCGTACGCGGCCTGCGTGCTGCCACCGGACGAGGTCGGGCACGCGGGCCGCTCGACGAGGGTGTCGCGGGGGATGCTGACGACGGTCGCCGCCGAACGGTCGGCGTCCAGGTGCACCACCATCGCGGTGTCGGAGCGGCCGCCCTCGCTGTGGCCGCCGCCGAGCGCGGAGTTCTCGCTGCCGCTGCGCGAGTCGGAGCCGAGGACGAGGATGTTCAGCGCCCGCGCGGGCGGCGCGGTCGCCGAGGGCTCCGGCGTGGCCGGGGCCGGCTTCGGGGGCCGGTCGTCGCCGAGCGTGCTGTCGATGTCGACGCCCCGGATGTTGTGGTCCAGATGCCAGTACGCCCATGCGGCGCCGCCCCCGGTGAGGACGAGCACGCAACCGGCCACGACACCGGCCGTCTTCACCAAACGCCCACGACGACGCTGTATTCGCTTCACAGGGCGAACATAAGTCGGAATTATTACAACGGTAAACCAGTTAGGCGCAGTTATTCGGGAATCTCAGACGGTTCTCACGTCCCCGGACGATGCCGCCTCAGGCGGGAGCGACCGCCTCGAACCGCCACCGATGCACCGTGCGGGTCACCAACTCGCCCTCCGGTTCGGGCAGTTCGGGCAGTTCGGCGTCGTACGCCGCGTCCCACCAGGTGATGACGAGGACCCGGTCCTGCGGGGCACGGAAGAACTCGCGCCGCAGTGGCTCGGCCGCGAGGACCTGCCCCCGCGCCCAGGCGAGCAGCTCCTCGCCCCGTCCCTCGGCCGCCCGGGCCTCCCACATCAACGCGACGGTCATGAGTACAGGTTGTCCTTCGCGGCCTCGTGCACGTGGTCGTGCGTGTGCCCCGGCACGTGTGTCTCCGTCACCGGCAGCGACGAGTCGGCCGACAGGTCCCAGGCGGAGGCGGACCGGTTGCGCGCCACCATCTCGGCGCCGAGGGCCGCGACCATCGCGCCGTTGTCCGTGCACAGCTTGGGCCGCGGCACGCGCAGCCGGATCCCGGCGGCCTCGCACCGCTCCTGGGCGAGGGCCCGCAGCCGCGAGTTGGCGGCCACACCGCCGCCGATCATGAGGTGGTCGACGCCCTCGTCCTTGCAGGCGCGCACGGCCTTGCGGGTCAGCACGTCGACGACGGCCTCCTGGAAGGACGCCGACACATCCCGCACCGGAACGTCCTCACCGGCGGCCCGCTTCGCCTCGATCCAGCGCGCCACGGACGTCTTCAGCCCGGAGAAGGAGAAGTCGTACGCCGGGTCGCGCGGCCCGGTGAGCCCGCGCGGGAAGGTGATCGCAGTGGGGTCGCCCTCCTTCGCGTACCGGTCGATGACGGGACCGCCGGGGAAGCCGAGGTTCAGCACCCGGGCGATCTTGTCGAAGGCCTCGCCCGCCGCGTCGTCGATGGTCGCGCCGAGGGGGCGCACGTCGGACGTGATGTCGGAGGAGAGCAGCAGCGACGAGTGCCCGCCCGAGACGAGCAGCGCCATCGTGGGCTCGGGCAGCGGCCCGTGCTCCAGCTGGTCGACGCAGATGTGCGAGGCGAGGTGGTTCACGCCGTAGAGCGGCTTGCCGAGCGCGTACGCGTACGCCTTGGCCGCCGAGACGCCCACGAGGAGCGCGCCCGCGAGCCCCGGGCCCGCGGTGACGGAGATCCCGTCCAGGTCGGAGGCGGCGACCCCGGCGTCCTTCAGGGCACGCTCGATGGTCGGCACCATGGCTTCCAGGTGTGCCCGCGAGGCGACCTCGGGGACGACACCGCCGAAGCGGGCGTGCTCGTCGACGCTGGAGGCGACCGCGTCGGCGAGCAGCGTGTGACCGCGGACGATGCCGACACCGGTCTCGTCGCAGGAGGTCTCGATGCCGAGGACGAGCGGTTCGTCAGCCATTTTCGGTTCCTTGTACGGGTGTCACTGAGGTCGAGGGGTCGGTCAGACGCATCACGAGCGCGTCCACGTTGCCCGGCTGGTAGTAGCCGCGGCGGAAGCCGATGGGCTCGAAGCCGAAGCGCTGGTAGAGCTTCTGCGCCCGGGTGTTGTCGACCCGCACCTCGAGCGTCACCTCGGAGCACTCGAAGTCGGTCGCGTGGCGCAGCAGAACGGTGAGGAGCCGGGCGCCGAGCCCGGTGCCCCACTGGTCACGGACGACGGCGATGGTCTGCACGTCGGCCCCCACGCCGGAGCCGCCTTCATAGTCCGTGCCGGACGCGGCCAGGCCCGCGTACCCGACGAGCCGGTCGCCCTCGTGGGCTACGACATAGCGGCGGGTCGACCCGGCGCCGCGCGCGTGCGCGAGCTCGGACCAGAACATGCCGCGGGACCACGCGTCGTCCGGGAAGAGATCCTTCTCGAGCGCGTGCACGGATTCGATGTCCCACCAGCGCATCTCGCGCAGAGCAGCGCTCACTTCGGAGTGACCACCTTGTAGTTCTTGGGCACCTGCGCGTCGGGCCGGCGCAGATACAGGGGGCGCGGCGCCTCGAGCTCCTCGCCGGCGCCGAGCTTCTCGGCGGCGAGGGCGGCGAGGGCGGCCGCCGACACGTTCTCGGGGGCGCGCGCGTCCGGGAACGTGTCCGGGTACAGCACGGCGCCGGCGCCGACCGCGGGAAGGCCCGCGACCTGCTCGGCGATGTCGGCGGGGCGGTCGACGGCGGGCTCGGTGACGCGGGTGCGCGCGTCCTCGTAGCGCGCCCAGTAGACCTCCTTGCGCCGCGCGTCCGTGGCGACGACGAAGGGGCCGTCGACCTCGGCGGCGTAGGCGAGCCCGTCCAGCGTGCACAGACCGTGGACGGGCACACCGAGGGCGAGCCCGAAGGTGTCGGCGGTCATCAGGCCGACGCGGAGCCCGGTGTAGGGGCCGGGGCCCACGCCGACGACGATGCCGGTGACGGCGTCGAGTCTGACGCCGGCCTCGGCGAGCACCCGGTCGACGGCGGGCAGCAGCAGCTCCCCGTGCCGGCGGGCGTCCACCTGGCTCGATGCGGCGACGACGGACGAGCCGTCGTGCAGGGCGACGGTGACGGCGGGGGTGGCGGTATCCAGCGCGAGCAACAGCACGCAAACAGCCTACGGCTCCGGCGCCCCGCCCACGGCCGCCCCGGTGAGCCGCACCCCTGCTGCTACCGTCACCACAAAGACGTACGGGCACGAGAGGTGGGCAAACAGGTGGCACGGAGCAGCTCGGGATTCGTGGCCGGGCTCACCGCGGCGGCGCTCGCCGTGGTCGGCTTCCTCGCCTACCAGGCCTCGGCCAGCGCGCCGGACAGCCTGGCCCCGCCGAAGGCCGGGAAGACCCCCTCCACGGCCGCCTCCCACTCCCCCAAGGACACAAAGGACCTGACGGCGGTACCCGCGCGGTCCGGCACCGGTGAGCGGGTCGTCTACTCCGTGGGCGACGACCGGGTGTGGCTGATCGCGGAGGGCGGCAAGGCGCAGCGCGTCTTCACGGTGACGCCGAGCACGGTGGACCCGCCGGTCGGCAAGTACGTGGTGACGTCGCGCTCGGCTTCGATCACCGGCAGCGACGGCGTACCGATCGAGCACGTCGTGCGGTTCGCGAATGTCGACGGCATCGCGATCGGCTTCAGCGCGGCGGTCGACGGCTCGGCGCCCAAGCCGGACCCGGCCAAGAAGACGGGCGGCATCCGCGAGAAGCGGGCGGACGGCGACGCGATGTGGGAGTTCGCGACGATCGGCAAGAAGATCGTCGTGGTCCAGTAGAACCCGTCATCCGACGCACGACACAAAAACCCTCACGCGGCGTCGCGACGCTCCTCACCGGCGCAGGCACCCGTACCCTCGGCCTCCCCCTCCCCCTCCTCGACGGCAGGCGGTGTGGACACGGCCGAGGCGGCGGCACAGGACGCGAGCAGATCGCTCATGGACAGCCCCGAGGCGGCGATCCCGGACATGTCCCCGCGCCCCGGCACCACGCGGGGCTGCTGCGGCACGTCACGTTCTGAAGCCGACATGGATGCCTCCTGGGCTCCGGGGCAGCAAAGTTAGGTAGACCTAACCAGGACTGGTCTCCATGTGACCATGCCGAGCGCACACCGCGCAACATTTTGCCGACGCCATGTCGGAACGTTCGGGTGAAGGTACGAGGGTCAGGCGGCCAGAGCCTCCAGGCCGGTGCCGGCCCAGCGCGCCCCGAGGCCACGGAACGTCACGGAGCGCACCTCGTCGTCCGTGTCCCCCATGGCACGGTGAATCACCACATGGAGCCGGTCGTCGGCGAGGTCCTCGACCTTGCCGTCGCCCCACTCGACGACGATCACGGAGTCGGGCAGCGAGACGTCGAGGTCGAGGTCCTCCATCTCGTCGAGCCCGCCGCCGAGCCGGTACGCGTCCACGTGCACCAGTGCGGGTCCGTCGCCGAGGGGCGGGTGGACGCGGGCGATGACGAAGGTCGGAGAGGTCACGGCGCCCCGCACGCCGAGGCCCTCGCCGAGCCCGCGGGCCAGCGTGGTCTTGCCCGCGCCCAGCTCGCCGGTGAGCATGACGAGGTCGCCCGGGCGCAGCAGCTTGGCGAGGCGGCGGCCCAAATCCCCCATATGGGTGGGCGAGTTGACGGTGATCGAGGCGGTGGCGGCGTCAGCTGCCGGGCTGTGCGGTGTCTCCATAACTTCCCACGGTAGCCCCTGCGGGAACGGCTCCCGTGCGCGCGAGGAGGTCGGCCAGCCGGTCGGTGACGGCCTCGGGGTGCTCCAGCATCACCAGGTGTCCGGCGTCGGGCACGAGCACCAGCTCGGCGTCGGGGAGCAGCCCGGCGATGGCCTCGCTGTGCTCACTGGGGGTGACGAGATCCTGGTCGCCGGCCAGTACGAGGACGGGAAGCTGCGCGAACCGCTCGATGGCCGCGGTCTTCTCGTGCTCCTGGAAGGCGGGGTAGAACTCGGCGACGACGTCGATCGGCGTGCTCTCGATCATGCGCTCGGCGAAGCGGACGACGGCGGGATCGACGTCACGTGAGGCGAACGAGTAGCGCTTGATGATGCCGGCGAACAGGTCGGCGGTCGCACGACGCCCCCTCTCCACGAGGTCGGCGCGCTGGCCCAGGACCTTCAGGACGCCGGGGAGCACGCGCCGGACGGCGTTGACGCCGACCACGGGCAGCCCGTAGCTGACCTCGCCGAGCCTGCCGGAGGAGGTCCCGACGAGGGCGACGCCGACGACGCGCTCGGCCACGACCTCGGGAAACTGGTCGGCGAACGCCATCACGGTCATGCCGCCCATGGAGTGCCCGACGAGGACGAGCGGCCCTTCGGGGGCGGCGGCGTCGATGACGGCCTTCAGATCGCGCCCGAGCTGGTCGATGGTGACGTCGGGCCCGCCGTCGGCCTGCTCGACCCCGCGCCCGGACCGCCCATGGCTGCGCTGATCCCAGTAGACGGAGCGCACCACGCCCCGCAGGGCGGCACGCTGGAAATGCCAGGAGTCCTGATTGAGGCAGTACCCGTGACTGAAGACCACGGTGACCGGCGCGGGGGCCTTACGGCCGAAAAGACGACGCCTGCGAGGGCCGGCACCGCCCTCGGCCTCCACTTCCTCGACCTCGTAGTAGAGCTCGGTGCCGTCCTCGGCACAGGCCTTGCCGGGGGTGCCGCGCAGAGCCCCGTAGGGTCCGGAGGCATCAAGCGCGAGCCGTGCCTTTCTGCGCATGCCGCGGCCGACGGTGAGCCGCTCCACGGCGACACCGGCAGCGGCACCGGCCGCGACGACACCTATCGCGGCGCCGGCGAGCCCGGCCCGCCGCCAGCTCGCGACGGCCGCCGTGACTCCGGCGCTGCTCTCACTCACGTGCCGCTCCTCCGTCGTCCACATAGACGCGCGGAACACGCGCCCCGATCCGGGTGACGATCTCGTACGCGATGGTGCCGGCGGCCTGCGCCCAGTCCTCGGCGGTCGGCTCGCCCCGGTCTCCGGGCCCGAACAGCACGGCCTCGTCCCCGGCCGCCGGCTCGTCGCCACCTAGATCGACGACGAACTGGTCCATGGCGACGCGCCCGGCGACGGTACGCAGCTTGCCCCCGATGAGCACGGGCCCGGTCCCCGAGGCATGCCGGGGGATCCCGTCCCCGTACCCGAGGGGCACGAGCCCCAGGGTGGTCTCGCCCGGGGTGACGTAGTGATGCCCGTAACTGACGCCGAGCCCACCCGGGGCGTGCTTCACCAGGGCGAGCGAGGCGGACAGGGTCATGACGGGCCGCAGCCCGAAGTCCGCCGGCGTGCCGATCTCGGGGCTGGGCGAGATCCCGTACATGGCGATGCCGGGCCGCACCAGATCGAAATGGGTCTCAGGCAGAGTCAGGGTCCCCGGCGAATTGGCAATATGCCGGACCTCAGGCCGAACCCCGGCCCTCTCCGCGAAGGAGACCATCTCGCGAAAACAGTCCAACTGAGCGGCAATCGACGGATGCCCCGGCTCATCGGCACAGGCGAAGTGGGACCAGAGCCCCGTGACGACAACAAGCCCCTCGCGCTCCGCGGCAACGGCAGAACGCACAAGCTCGGGCCAGTCACCGGGCAGACACCCATTACGTCCGAGCCCCGTATCGGCCTTCAACTGAATACGAGCGGCTCGCCCCACCACCCGAGCGGCGGCAACGACCTCGTCCAGAGCCCACATGCCGCTCACGGACATGTCGAGATCGGCCTCGATGCCCTCGCGCCAGGGCCCGCCTGGCGTCCAGAGCCAGCACATGACGCGCCCCTCGATCCCCGCGGCACGCACCGCGAGGGCCTCCTCGGGCGTGGCCGTACCGATCCAGGTGGCACCGGCCTCCCGCGCGGCGCGCGCGCAGGGGATCATGCCGTGGCCGTAGGCATCAGCCTTGACCACAGCCATGAAGGCGGCCCCAGGCGCACGATCGCGCAGGGACCGCACATTGGCCCGCAGAGCGGCCAGATCGATCTCGGCCCGGGCACGGCCCACGGCAGGTGCTCTCTCAGTCATCGTGCGCCCAGTGTCTCAGAGCCCCCCGACACCCCCACATGACCACCACCCACCAAACCACCCACACCAACCCAAATCACCAGGCCGGCAACCACACCACCTGGCGAAGCGCCCCCACGGAGCGAAGCAGAAGCCCACCGCCCCAAGCCCTCACCCCCTACACCCCGCGCCGAACATCCCCCCAGGCCCCAGCAATCCCCCCAGCCACATCCTGAGCAACAACAGGCGCCCCACCAGACACACGCCGAGCAGCGAGCCCATGCAGATAGGCCCCCACAGACCCGGCATCGAGCGCTCCAAGCCCCGCAGCGAGCAGCGACCCGCAAAGCCCGGACAACACGTCGCCACTCCCCGCGGTGGCCAGCCAGGCGGTACCCGTGGAATTGACCCGAGCCGAACGCCCCGCACCCTCCCCCCACCCCCCGGCGACCAAGGTGGTGGACCCCTTCAAAAGCACCGTGGCGGAGAACCGGTCAGCCAACTCCCGCACAGCCGCAAGCCGCTCCGCCTCCACCTCCTCCCGGGCAACCCCCAACAACGCGGCGGCCTCCCCCGCATGAGGCGTGAGCAACGTAGGCGCGGCCCGCCCCCGAACGGCCTCAGGATCGGCGAGCCGCAGCCCATCGGCGTCGATCAGAACGGGCACCTCCGCATCCAGGACATCCGCGAGCCCGGAGGCGTCGTCACCCAGTCCGGGCCCGGCCACCCACGCCTGCACCCGCCCCGCCTTCCCGGGCGCGCCTTCGGACACCAGGGTCTCGGGGAACCGCGAGACGACGGCGCCGGCCGCAGGCCCGACGTACCGAACGGCTCCGGCCCCACCCCGCAGAGCCCCGGCGACGGCAAGCACGGCGGCACCGGGATAGCGGGCGGACCCGGCGACGATGCCCACGACACCACGCCGGTACTTGTCGCTCTCTCCGGTGGGTTCAGGCAGCAGCCTGGCCACGTCGCCGTGCTGAAGGGCCTCCAGATCCCCCTCGCCACGCCCCAGTTCAAGCCCGATCTCGACGAGCCGAACGGCACCGGCGTACTCCCGCCCGGGATCGACGAGAAGCCCGGGCTTGTACGCACCGAAGGTGACGGTCACATCGGCGCGGACGGCCTCCCCGGCGACCTGCCCGGTGTCGGCGTCGACGCCACTGGGCAAATCCACAGAGACGACAACGGCACGGGACTCCAAGGCGGCACGGACAACGGGCAAGGCAGCCGCGCGAAGCCCACCCCGCCCCCCGATGCCCACGATCCCGTCGACGACGAGATCGGCGCCGGCGAGAGCGCGCTCACCGGAGTCGGCGACGCGCCCCCCGGCGGAGAGGAACGCGGCAAGCCCGGCACGGTGCACACGCGCGGAGTCCAGGAGCACGCCGGCTACCGCGGCACCACGACGGGCGAGCCGGGCGCCGGCGTAGAGGGCGTCACCCCCGTTGTCCCCGGACCCGACGAGGAGCACGACCCGGGCCCCGTACACCTTGCCTAGGAGTTCGGCGCAGACAACGGCGAGCCCGGCGGCGGCCCTCTGCATCAGGGCGCCTTCGGGAAGCCGCGCCATGAGGGCACGCTCGGCGGTCCGTACGGTGTCCACGTTGTAGGCGGTACGCATGGAACCGAGTCTCCCGCACAGAGGAGCACCTCGCCCCCGGCCGAAGCCAAAAGCCAAAGCCCAAGCCGGCGAGAGGCCGAAGCCCTCAGCCCTTGCCCCCTGAGCCCCTACCCCTCAGCGATCACGACCGCCGACGCAACCCCGGCATCATGGCTGAGCGACACATGCCACGACCGCACACCCATCTCCGCGGCACGCGCAGCAACGGTCCCGGTGACCCGCAGTCGCGGCTGCCCACTCTCCTCGACACAGACCTCCGCATCGGTCCACCGCAACCCGGCCGGCGCCCCCAGCGCCTTGGCCAGCGCCTCCTTGGCGGCGAACCGGGCGGCCAGCGAGGCAATGCCGCGCCGCTCCCCACTGGGAAGCAGCAACTCCCGTTCACAGAAGAGCCGTTCGGCCATTCCGGGCGTACGCGCAAGCGAGGCCTCGAACCGCTCGATCTCGGCGACGTCGATCCCGACCCCAATAATCAAATCCAGCCCCTAGTAATCAGATCCAGCCCCTCACTCCACCGTCACGGACTTGGCGAGGTTGCGAGGCTGGTCGACCTCGTTCCCCCGGGCCGTGGCCAGCTCGCAAGCAAACACCTGCAACGGCACCGCCGCAACCAGCGGCTGAAGGAGCGTAGGGGTGGCAGGGATCCGTACGAGATGGTCGGCGTAGGGGACGACCGCCTCGTCCCCCTCCTCGGCGATCACGATGGTGCGCGCCCCGCGGGCCCGGATCTCCTGGATATTGGACACGATCTTGTCGTGGAGGACGGACCGCCCCTTGGGCGACGGCACGACGACCACCACAGGCACGTCGTCCTCGATCAACGCGATCGGCCCGTGCTTGAGTTCACCGGCGGCGAAGCCCTCCGCGTGGATATAGGCGAGCTCCTTGAGCTTCAGGGCGCCTTCAAGGGCGACGGGATAGCCCACATGCCGCCCCAGGAAGAGCACGGTCCGCTTGTCGGAGAGCGACCGGGCCAGCACCCGCACGGGCTCCATGGTCTCCAGAACGCGCTCGACCTCACCGGAGATGGCGGCCAGGTCCCGGATCACCGCGCGGATCTCGTCCCCCCACTTCGTGCCGCGCACCTGCCCCAGGTACAGGGCCACGAGATAGCAGGCGACGAGCTGCGTGAGGAACGCCTTGGTGGAGGCGACGGCGACCTCGGGCCCGGCATGCGTGTAGAGAACGGCGTCGGACTCGCGGGGAATGGTCGACCCGTTCGTGTTGCAGATGGCGAGGACGGTCGCACCCTGGTCGCGGGCGTGCCGCAGCGCCATCAGCGTGTCCATGGTCTCGCCGGACTGCGAGATGGCGATGACGAGCGAGCGCCCGCCGAGAATGGGATCCCGGTACCGGAACTCACTCGCGAGCTCCACCTCGCAAGGGATCCGGGTCCAGTGCTCGATGGCGTACTTGGCGATGAGACCGGCGTGGAACGCGGTCCCGCACGCCACGATCACGACCTTGTCGACTTCCTTCAACACGGCTGCGGGGATCCGGAGTTCGTCGAGCGTCAGCGCCCCGTCGACGCCGATGCGCCCGAGCAGCGTGTCGGCGACCGCCTTCGGCTGCTCGGCGATCTCCTTGAGCATGAAGTAGTCGTAGCCGCCCTTCTCGGCGGCGGAGGCGTCCCAGTCGACGTGGTACGACCGCACCTCGGCGGGCCGCCCGTCGAAGTCGGTGACGGTCACCCCGTCCCGTACGCCGTCCCGCCGCAGCTCGACGACCTGGTCCTGGCCCAGTTCGATCGCGGAGCGCGTATGGGCGATGAAGGCGGCGACGTCGGAGGCGAGGAACGCCTCGTCCTCCCCCACGCCCACGACGAGCGGTGAGTTGCGCCGGGCGCCCACGACGACGTCGGGCTCGTCGGCGTGCACGGCGACCAGCGTGAACGCCCCTTCGAGGCGCCGGCAGACGAGCCGCATCGCCTCGGCGAGGTCGGCGCACACGGAGAACTCCTCGGCGAGCAGATGCGCGACGACCTCGGTGTCGGTCTCGGACTCCAGGACGTGCCCGCGCTCGGCTAGCTCGGCGCGCAGCTCGGCGAAGTTCTCGATGATGCCGTTGTGGACGACGGCGACGCGGCCGGCGTTGTCGAGGTGCGGATGCGCGTTCATATCGGTTGGGCCGCCGTGGGTGGCCCAGCGGGTGTGGCCGATGCCCGTGGCCCCGGCCGGCAGCGGCCGCTCCACGAGCTCCTTCTCGAGGTTGGCGAGCTTGCCCGCCTTTCTGGCCGAGGCGAGGCCGCCGTCGGCGAGCACCGCGACCCCGGCCGAGTCGTAACCCCGGTATTCGAGCCGCTTCAGTCCGGCGAGCACGACGTCGAGCGCCGCCTGAGATCCGACGTATCCCACGATTCCGCACATAGCGGCAGCCTAAGGCCGCGCGGTCAGCAGCCCCAGACGATCCGGTCCCGCGCGTCCTCGAGCAGACGCAGATACTCCACTTCCTCGCAGCGCGGCTTGCTGCCCATCTCGTAGAGGTCGAGACAGTCGTCGAGATCGTCGCGCAGGTCCTCGTCGGGCAGGTCGAGGGCGAGCTCGCTGCGCACGTGCCCGGCGAAGTCGTCCTCGCCGGGTCCGGGTCTGCGTCGGACGAGGTCACGCAAACGGGGCACGGCCATGACGGTTCCCTCCCACCCGGACGGCGCGGCTCGGCGCCGGATGCCGGGAACGTATCCCCGTTCCCCCGCCCGGTCCAGACCTGTGACCGCGGAACCCCTGGAATTGAGCACGTATCAAGCACGCATCAGGCACGAACCATGCACGAAAACCCCACTCCGACGCACCCCACCGACCCCAAGGTGACGCACCCCACCCCCCACCCCGTCCACACAGCCGTAACAATGGACTGTGATCTCTTCGGTCTCCGTGCCCCCGACGGCACCCCGGAGCGCCCACCGGCACAAGCCGGAGGCGACTCCCTACGTCGACCTCACCCGCACCGAGTGGAGCGCGCTGCGCAACAAGACGCCGCTCCCCCTCACCGCCGATGAGCTGGAGAAACTGCGCGGCCTCGGCGATGTCATCGACCTGGACGAGGTCCGGGACATCTACCTCCCGCTCTCGCGCCTCCTCAATCTCTACGTCGGCGCCACCGACACCCTGCGCGGCGCCCTCAACACCTTCCTCGGCGAGACCGTCGAGAAGGCGTCCCAGTCGGGCACGCCCTTCGTCATAGGGGTCGCCGGTTCGGTGGCGGTGGGCAAGTCGACCGTCGCCCGCCTCCTCCAGGCGCTGCTGTCCCGCTGGCCCGAGCACCCGCGCGTGGAGCTGGTCACCACGGACGGCTTCCTGCTGCCGACGAAGGAGCTGGAGCGGCGCGGCCTGATGTCACGCAAGGGCTTCCCCGAGTCGTACGACCGCCGCGCCCTGACCCGCTTCGTCGCCGACATCAAGGCGGGCAAGGACGAGGTGTCGGCACCCGTCTACTCCCACCTGATCTACGACATCGTGCCCGGCCAGAAGCTCACGGTCCGCCGCCCCGACATCCTCATCGTCGAGGGCCTGAACGTGCTCCAGCCGGCCATGCCCGGCAAGGACGGCCGCACCCGCGTCGGCCTCGCCGACTACTTCGACTTCAGCGTGTACGTGGACGCGCGCGCCGAGGACATCGAGCGCTGGTACCTCAACCGGTTCAAGAAGCTCCGCCAGACGGCCTTCCAGAACCCGTCCTCGTACTTCCGCAAGTACACGCAGGTCTCCGAGGAGGAGGCGCTCGACTACGCGCGCACGACCTGGCGGACCATCAACAAGCCGAACCTGCTGGAGAATGTGGCGCCCACGCGCGGCCGCGCGACGCTCGTCGTGCGCAAGGGCCCCGACCACAAGGTGCAGCGACTGAGCCTGCGGAAGCTGTAGAAAGCCGGATGGCCACGCTTCGCGCTTGCTGCACCTGCGACTGATCACGCCGGCCGACAAGACCGACGCGGTGGCCCGCCTGATCGAGAGGACCGTCGGCACCACGCATCTCGTGGTGGTGCCGGGCACGGCCCGCGACGGACAACGCGATCCTGATCGTCGGCGCGATGGCCGTCGGCCCCGAGTTCGGGCCCCTCGCCGGGATCTCCACGGCGCTGTTGCAGCGCGCCCCGCGCCTTGTGTGGCGATCGCTGTGGGCGCTGCCGGCGGGATTCGCCGCCGCGATGGTGCTCACGGCCGGGTTCAGCCGGCTCCTGGACCTGTTCGGCCTGATCACGCGCTCGATGATCGAGGCGGACCGGCCGAACACGTCGTTCATCTGGAAGCCGGACTGGATGTCGTTCGTCGTGGCGTTCCTCGCGGGCATCGCCGGGACGCTGTCCCTCACGTCGGCGAAGTCGGGCGCCCTGATCGGTGTCGCCATCTCGGTGACGACGGTCCCGGCGGCGGCGAACGCGGCGGTGGCGTTCGCGTACAGCGACTACGCCCAGACGTGGGGCTCGACCGGCCGGCTCCTCGCGAACCTCGGCGGCATCACCCTGGCCGACACGCTCACGCTGCTCGCCCAGAAGTGGTTCTGGGCGACACGGCGCAAGCGTGCCGCTCCTGCGGCCGGACCGGCCTGACGCAGTGAACTGCCTTAGCCCAGCGCGGACTTGACGACATCGGCGAGGCGACCGGCGATCGAGCGGGCCTGCTCGATGTCGGCGGCCTCGACCATGACGCGGACCAGCGGCTCCGTGCCGGACGAACGCAGCAGCACCCGGCCCGTCGCGCCCAGCTCGCGCTCGGCGTCGGTGACGGCGGCGGCCAGCTCGGCGGACGTCGTGACGCGGGACTTGTCGACGTCGCGCACATTGACCAGAACCTGAGGCAGGCGCTCCATGACGGAGGCGAGGTCCTGGAGGGTGCGGCCGGTCTGGGCGACGCGGGCCGCGAGCAGCAGACCCGTGAGCGTGCCGTCGCCGGTCGTCGCGTGGTCGAGGATGATCACGTGCCCGGACTGCTCGCCGCCGAGCGCGTACCCGTGCTCCTTCATCGACTCCAGGACGTACCGGTCGCCGACGCCGGTCGCCACGAACTCGATGCCCTCGCGCTCCATGGCCAGCTTGAAGCCGAGGTTCGACATGACGGTCGCGACAACGGTGTCCTGGCGCAGGGCACCGTGCTCCCGCATCGACAGGGCGAGCACGGCGAGGATCTGGTCCCCGTCGATCTCGGCGCCCGTGTGGTCGACGGCCAGGCAGCGGTCGGCGTCACCGTCGTGCGCGATGCCGAGGTCGGCGCCGTGCTCGACGACGGCGGCCTTCAGCAGGTCGAGGTGGGTGGAGCCGCAGCCGTCGTTGATGTTCAGGCCGTCCGGGTCGGCGCCGATCGTGACGATCTGGGCACCGGCCCGCGTGAACGCCTCGGGCGAGACCCGCGCCGCCGCGCCGTGCGCCTCGTCCAGGACGATCCGCAGTCCCTCGAGGCGGTTGGGCAGCACACCGATGAGGTGGGCGACGTACTGTTCGGCACCCGCGTCGTACGAGTTCACGCGGCCGACGCCGGCACCGGTCGGGCGGTCCCACGGCGCACCGGTGCGGTGCTGCTCGTAGACCTGCTCGATACGGTCCTCCAGCTCGTCGGCGAGCTTGTGGCCGCCGCGCGCGAAGAACTTGATGCCGTTGTCCGGCATCGCGTTGTGACTGGCGGACAGCATCACGCCGAGGTCGGCGCCCAGCGCGCCGGTGAGATGCGCCACCGCGGGGGTGGGCAGCACGCCGACCCGCAGGACGTCGACGCCCGCGCTCGCCAGACCCGCGACGACCGCGGCCTCGAGGAACTCGCCCGAAGCCCGCGGGTCACGACCGACCACGGCCACGGGACGATGCCCCTCGAACGTCCCCGCCTCGCCGAGTACATGAGCCGCCGCCACGGAGAGTCCGAGCGCGAGCTCGGCCGTCAGATCCGCGTTGGCGACACCTCGTACGCCGTCCGTGCCGAACAGTCGTCCCACTGGTGTCCTCCGAACTTTCGCAATTCTCGAAGAAGCGTCGGAAATCATCCGAGCATGAAAACTTATGAGCACCTTGTGTCGTTATTATGAGCACCTTGTGCCCATATACGCCCGGGCCCGCTATAGACGAACGCCCCGGCGGCACACAGCGTGCCGCCGGGGCGAACGAAACGAACAAGCAGCAGCGATTTAGCGCTTGCTGTACTGCGGGGCCTTACGGGCCTTCTTGAGACCGGCCTTCTTGCGCTCGACCGCACGGTCGTCACGCTTGAGGTAACCGGCCTTCTTGAGGGCGGCGCGGTTGTTGTCGACGTCGGCCTCGTTCAGCGCACGGGCGACACCGAGACGGAGCGCACCGGCCTGACCGGAGACGCCGCCACCCGAGATGCGGGCGATGACGTCGTAGCGGTTGTCGAGCTCGAGCACCTTGAAGGGCTCGTTGACTTCCTGCTGGTGGACCTTGTTCGGGAAGTAGCCCTCGAGCGTGCGCCCGTTGACCTTCCACTTGCCCGTGCCGGGCACGATGCGAACGCGCGCGATGGCGTTCTTGCGACGGCCCAGGCCGGCGGCCGGCTGCGGGTCGCCGAAGCGCGCGGCGTTCGACTCCGAGGTGTACTCGCCCTCGACGGGGACCTCGGACTCGGTGGTGTACTGCTCGACGTCGACAATCTCGGTCTCTTCGACCGGCTGCTCAACGGTGGTCTCGGCCACGATGCTCCTCAGATTCTTTTTCGTCTTTGGGGGTGGCCGGAACTACTGCGCGACCTGGGTGATCTCGAACGGCACCGGCTGCTGGGCAGCGTGGGGGTGCTGGTCGCCCGAGTAGACCTTCAGCTTCGAGAGCACCTGACGGCCCAGGGTGTTCTTGGGGATCATGCCCTTGATGGCCTTCTCGACGGCCTTCTCGGGGTTCTTGGCCAGCAGCTCGTCGTAACGGACGGAGCGCAGACCACCCGGGTAGCCGGAGTGGCGGTACGCCATCTTCTGGGTCTTCTTGTTGCCGGAGAGGTGCACCTTGTCCGCGTTGATGATGATGACGAAGTCACCAGCATCGACGTGGGGGGCGTAGATCGGCTTGTGCTTGCCCCGCAGGATGTTCGCGGCAGTGGTCGCCAGACGACCCAGGACGACATCCTGGGCGTCGATGACGTACCACTGGCGAGTGATGTCGCCGGGCTTGGGGCTGTACGTACGCACTTAGCAGCCTTCTTCTTCTTCAGTGGATGGGTGCTGAAAGTGGCATCACTGAAGCGATCGTGCAGCTGGGGACGACAGTGCCGGGTTCAGCGCCCGTATGCCGCCCACTGGTTACTGCTCCAGGGAACCTGCGCATGGCCCCTCACGCGAGAGTGAGCAAGCCAATACACACAACGACTAGGCAGGATACCCTCGCTTCCCCGTACGGGTCAAAACGCGGACCTGGACACCGGCACCGCCGGATCCGCCGCACTGGGCGGCCCTGCCGTCTACCAGAGTAACCGCACGTCGCCGCAGGCAGCGCCGCACGAGCGTGACCCCTGGCACACAAGAAGCGCTCACACGGCACACACAAGATCGGCCACACCCTGCGCACACCCTTCCCCACCGCGCCCCGGCACCCCCTGCGCGTCGGTCTAAGATGCGCCCCATGAGCTTTGGGCAGGGGGGACCCCAGTGGGGTTCCGGGGGCAGTGGTGGTTCACAGGGACCGGACTGGGCGGCGCTCGCCGAAGCGTCCGAGGCACGCGCGCGGCGCCGCCGCTGGCTGATGATCGGCGGTGGCGCGCTCGCCACGGTCGCCGTCGGCTCGGCCGTCGCGTTCGCGATCGTCTCCGCCAACGGCAACAACTCGGCCTCGAACAAGCCCGCCGACCAGCTGCCGACGACCGCGGACATCCCGAGCGACACGGCCCCGGCGGACCCGACGTTCGCGGAGACCACGCCGCCGCCCCCGCTCGACCCCAAGGACTTCATCTCCAGCGCCAAGAAGGACAAGGCCCCGCTCGGCGCGGACACCCTCTTCCCCGGCACCAAGCTCACCGTCGGCGACCGCGTCTACAAGAAGGGCGCCACGTCCAGCACCAAGAGCTGCGCCTCGGTCACCCAGGGCGCGCTCGGCGGCGTCCTGACCGGCAACGACTGCACGCGCCTGATCCGCGCCACCTACGCGAAGGACGGCGTCGCGGTCACCGTCGGCGTCGCCGTCTTCGACACGGAGGCCGAGGCCACCAAGGCCAAGAACCAGTACACCAAGGGCACCGTGACCTCCCTGTCCGGCTCGGGCGTCCCCGCGTTCTGCCGTACGACGATCTGCCGCTCGACCACCAACTCGTACGGCCGCTACGCGTACTTCACCACCGCCGGGTTCACCAGCGGCGGCCGGGACGTCACCACCAAGGACCGCGCCGTCTTCACCACCGGTGACGACCTCGCCGAGTTCACGTTCCGTCAGATCACCCGGCGCGGCGAGGCGCAGGCCTCCGCCGCGGCCGAGGCGCCCCAGTAGGGGCTCAGCAGCACCCCGGCTCCGAGAAGGGCGCTCCCGGCAGCGACCGCTTGTTCCTGGCCTCCTTGCTGCGCGCCGCGAGCAACTCGTCGGCGGGGTAACCGACTTCCTCCAGCGTCAGGCCGTGCGGCCGCACCACGTGCACCGCCGAGTCCCGTACGCCGGCGGCCAGGACCTTCGCGGGCCAGTCCGGCGGCCGGTGCCCGTCACCGACGAACAGCATCGCGCCGACCAGCGAGCGCACCATGTTGTGGCAGAACGCGTCGGCCCGGACGGTCGCTTCGAGGATCCCGTCGGGCGACCGCTCCCACCGCAGCTCCTGGAGCGTACGGATCGTCGTCGCGCCCTCGCGCCGCTTGCAGTACGCGGCGAAGTCGTGCTCCCCGAGCAGCTTCTCGGCGGCCGCGTTCATCGCGTCGAGGTCCAACTCCCAGTCGTGCCAGAGCACATGACTGCGCAGCAGCGGATCGACTCCGCCCGGGTTGTCGGTCACCCGGTACACGTACCGACGCCACACGGCGGCGAAGCGCGCGTTGAACCCGCTCGGCGCCTGAGCCACCTTCCACACCCGCACATCGTGCGGCAGCCGCCCCGCGAGCCGGCGCAGGAGCTTGTCCTGGTGCTCGGCCCAGACGTCCTCCGGCAGATCGACATGCGCGACCTGCCCGCGCGCGTGCACCCCCGCGTCGGTCCGCCCGGCCACGGTCAGCTCGTACGTCTGCGCGGACCGGGTCACGGTCTTCAGCGCGTCCTCGATCTCACCCTGCACGGTCCGCCGGCCGCTGGCCTGCTTCGCCCACCCGGAGAAGTCCTTGCCGTCGTACGACAGATCAAGCCGCACCCGCACGAACCCGGGCTCTACCTCGTCACTCACTCACAGATCCTCTCAGGCGAAGGCAATACGAAAGCGGGCCCGCCCCGAAGGGCGGACCCGCTCACATCAAGGCAGAGCCTCAGGCGTCCTTGGACTCCTCGGCGGCCTCGACCGCTGCGGCGTCCTCGACGACCTCGGCGGCCGGAGCGGCAGCCTCGGCGTCCTTGGCGGCACGCTTGGTGGCGGCCTCGGCCTCACCGGTGGCCTGCTGCGAAACCGTCAGCGCCTCGACCAGCTCGATGACAGCCATGGGCGCGTTGTCGCCACGGCGGTTACCGATCTTGGTGATACGGGTGTAGCCACCCGGGCGGTTCTCGTAGCGCGGGGCGATCTCCGTGAAGAGCGTGTGGATGACGCTCTTGTCGGTGATGACCTGGAGCACCTGACGGCGGTTGTGAAGGTCGCCCTTCTTCGCCTTGGTGACCAGACGCTCCGCGTACGGACGCAGACGACGGGCCTTGGCCTCGGTCGTCGTGATCTTGCCGTGCTCGAAGAGCGACTTCGCGAGGTTCGCGAGAAGCAGCTTCTCGTGCGCAGCACTGCCGCCCAGACGGGCACCCTTGGCGGGACGCGGCATGGTGTTTCTCCTTCTCTGCACCGGCCGTATCAGGTACCGGAGTCAGTTCCCCACAGGCGGGCGCCTGGAGGATGGTGCCGGGCGGGCCTTTTCAGCCCGTCCGGCGTTCGAGGACAAAGCCTCAGCGACAACGGCGGGGCTGCCACGGCAATGCGAGCACCCCGCCGAAGGCGACTAGTACTGCTCGGTCTCCACAAAGCCGGCGTCCGCGTCGTCGTCGGCGCCGAAGGCGTCAGCGGCGGCGGTCGGGTCGAACCCGGGAGGCGAGTCCTTCAGCGCGAGGCCCATACCGGCCAGCTTCGCCTTGACCTCGTCGATCGACTTCGCACCGAAGTTGCGGATGTCGAGCAGGTCGGCCTCGGAGCGGGCGACGAGCTCACCCACGGAGTGGATGCCCTCGCGCTTGAGGCAGTTGTACGACCGAACGGTGAGCTCGAGCTCCTCGATCGGCAGCGCCAGATCGGCGGCCAGGGCGGCGTCCGTGGGGGACGGGCCCATGTCGATGCCCTCGGCGTCGATGTTCAGCTCGCGGGCGAGACCGAACAGCTCGACCAGGGTCTTACCGGC